>ONTY01000247.1 GCA_900320815.1 uncultured Pseudomonadota bacterium | reverse complement strand
GCAACAAACCAGTAGTGCAAGCGCAAGTCGCCGAAAGGATACAAAAACGCACCAAGCAGTGCCCTGCGGTAAAAACCATCAAATGGATTTATAAGGTAGTAATTCAGTGTCCAGGCACTGGGAAGATAAAACCCCCGCGCGAAAGCCCAGAAAACGCAGGCCAGCAGGGCGGCAAAAGAGATGTTTTTACCACTGAACAGACGCAGGGTGTTTTTTCGCGTGGCAGCAGCAGGCAGCAAAAAGGGCATTGTCATCAGGGCGCGTTTGAGGGCGGTTTCACCGTCCCGGGTGGCGTTGACGTAGGCTCCACTGGCAATGAGCTGCTGCACGATGTCGGCGTGCCCTTTTTCGGCTGCGAACATGAGGGGCGTCCAGCCGTTGTTGTTGAAGGTGTTGGGGTTGGCGCTGGCGCCCATGAGGAGGGCGACAATGTCGGCGCGGCCATGTTCAGCGGCAAGCATGAGGGCGGTAACAGACGTTTCTGTGGTGGCAGCGTCGGGGTCAGCGCCCGCTTGCAACAGGCGTTCAGCGGCGGCGGCGTGGTCGCCTTGCACGGCGAGAAGGAGGGCGGTTTCGCCGTTTTTGTTGGCGGCGTTTACATCGCTGCCGGCGGCCAGCAGGCTGCCAATGATGGCTACGCGCCCATGCAAAGCGGCGTGCATGAGGGCGCTGGCGCCGTTTTTGTTGGTGGTGCCGACGGCAGCGCCAGCGCCCAGCAGCAAAGTCGCAATGTCGGCATGGCCGTCTTGGGCGGCAAGCATGAGGGGGCTGAGGCCGTTTTTGTCGGCAGCATTGGGGTTGGCACCAGCGGCCAGCAGGGCAGCGGCAGCGGCAGTGTGCCCACCGCCTACGGCAAGCATGAGGGCAGACCAATGTAGGTTGATATGTTCGCTGGCGTCTGGCTTGGCGCCGGCGGCAAGCAGGCGGCGCAGGTTGGGGGTGTTGCCTTGGGCGGCGGCGTGCATGAGGGCGCCCCAGCCTTTGCGATCGCGGCTGTTGGGGTCGGCTCCGGCGGCCAAAAGGGCGGCAAGGTTTTCCCCATCACCTCGCGCTGCGGCCAGCATTAGGGCGGTGATGCCTGTGCGGTCGCTGATGTTGGGATTGCTGTCGGCGGCCAGCAGGGCGGTGAGGATTTCGCGCTCCTGGTGTTCAGCGGCCAGCATCAGGGCGGTGCGACCAGCGTTGTCGCGGGCGTTGGGGGCGCTGCCAGCAGCCAGTAAAGGGGCAATAAGGGGAGCGCCTTTGCCAGCGGCTGCGAACATGAGGGCGGTTTGCCCTGCGTGGCAGTCGACTGCCGCCCATGTGCGAGCGCGTGGTGCAAGGCGGTGGCGCCAGCGGCGTCGGTGGCGTCAAGGTCAGCGCCATTTTCAATGAGCAGTTGCACGATGTCGCCATAGCCGCCCCAGGCAGCGTGCAGCAGGGCGGTGGCACCAGTGGCATCGCTGGCGTTGGGGTTGCTGCCTGCGCCCAGCAACAGGCGTGCCATGCTGGTGTCGCCGCTGCGGGCAGAGTGCAGCAGGGCGGTGGTGCCTTGGGAGTCGCTGAGGTTGGCGCTGGCGCCGTGTGCGAGGAGGAGTTCGGCGCTGGCGGTATCGCGCTGCCAGGCGGCGTGCAGCAGGGCAGGCGTGCCGGTGGCGTCAAGCGCGTCAGCGTCAGCGCCGCTTTTGAGGAGGAGGGCAACAAGTTCTGCGTCGCCGCTTTTGATGGCATGCAGCAGGGGTGTTTTGCCATCGGCGCTGCTGGCATACAGCAGCGCCGTCATGCCGGCTGCGTCCGCTGCGTTGGGGTTGGCGCCAGCGGCCAGCAGCGCCTGCACGGCGCTGGCCTGCCCGCCCCAGACGGCATACATGAGCGCGGTGGAGCCGCCGGCGTCGGCCAGGTCGGTCGCAGCGCCTGCGTCGATGAGCAGTTGGACAACGTCGGCACGGGCGCGGCGTGCTGCGAGCATGAGGGCTGTGAGGCCGGGGCCGTGCGCGGCGTTGACGTCAGCGCCGGCGTCAATGAGTGCCTTGACGATGTCTGGGCTGGCAGCTTCGGCGGCAATCATCAGCGCCGTCCAGTTGTCTTTGCGCACGAAGTTGGCGTTGGCGCCTTTTTCAATGAGCAGCTGCACCTTGTGCGCGTCGTTGCCCCGCACAGCGTGCATGAGGGCGGACCAGCCGTAGTCGTCGGTGAGGTTGATGTCAA
The DNA here is from genome assembly GCA_900320815.1 of uncultured Pseudomonadota bacterium. GTDB lineage: Bacteria > Pseudomonadota > Gammaproteobacteria > Burkholderiales > Burkholderiaceae_C > Ottowia. Next base: position 3,087 of record ONTY01000247.1, on the reverse strand, counting down.
TGCCTTTGGCGATGAGCTGCTGGATGTCTTTGATGTCAATGCCTTTGGCGATGAGCTGCTGGATGTCTTGCACGCCGCCTGTGTGCGCGGCACGCATGAGCTGATTGGTGGCAGGGAAGCTGCCCGGGCGCTGGCAGCGCGCCAGCAGCAGTACAGCAAAAAGGGCAATCAGAAAAATGGCCGCAAAAACAAGACGCAGGTGGCCTGAGGCAATGCTTATGGAGTGTGCTTTGAGGGGTGCTTTTTCGGCTTTCCCTGCCTCAGTTTTCGGTGTAGGCGCTTGTGTCCCTTGTGTATTTGCGTTCATGCGCGCCTCCCCTGATTCATACAGCCCTGCCAGCCAGCGGCGGGTAGGCAAGTGCGCGGCATACCCTCTTGGAAGTCTTGAAGAAAGACTTCCAAGCTATTGATTTTATTAATAAATTTCTTTGTGGGGGGGGGGGGTAAATATCATGGGCACAAAGTATAAATGCGCGCAAAGCGCGCTCTACGGTTTTTGTGGCGGCGCGTCGACGGGATCGAGTACCGGCTCGCCGCCCAGCGCCTGGTAGGTGTCGGCGAGGTTGGCGGCGCGCTCGTAGTGCACGGCAAGCAGTGCGGTGTGGGCGCGGCGGCGGGTTTCCTGCGCGTCTAGCCAGCGCGTCATATCGACGGCGCCAGCGCGCCAGCGCACGGCGGTGAGTTGTTCGGCGCGGCGCGCCTGGGCAAGGGAGCGGGTCAGCGCTTGCTCCTGTGCCAGCAGGTGCTGGCGGGCGGAGAGGGCGTCTTCCACGTCCACCAGCGCGCCGTAGAGTGCCTCGCGGAAGCTGATGATGGCCTGCTCGTAGGTGCTGTGCGCGATGGCTTCGTTGCGGCGCAGGGTTTCAGCGTCAATGAAGGGCAGGGTAAGACCAGCGCCTAGCGCCAGGACGGGGTGGCTGAGCACGTTGGCGAGGCTGCTGCTGGCGGTGCCAAGGCTGCCTGTGAGCGTCAGGCGCGGGTAGTAGGCGCGGCTGGCCGCGCGTGCGCCCTCCAGTGCGGCGCACAGGCGCAGCTCGGCGGCGCGCACGTCAGGGCGGCGCGCGAGCACGTGGGCGGGGATGCCCGCGACGATTTGCGGCAAGGTGGCGCTGTCTGGCAGGCGCGGATGCTGCGCGGCAGCGGGCAGCATCTCGGGCGGCACGTCAAAGATGATGGCAAGGGCGTGGCGCAGGCTCTGGCGCGTGGAGAGCATTTCTTGCAGCGCGGCCTGCTGGCTGGCGAGTGCCTGCTCGCTTTGCGCCTCTTGCAGCGGCGAGACGGCGCCCGCTTTCAGTTGCACCTGCACGAGTTGCAGTGTTTTTTGTGCGGTTTCAATGCTCTGGCGCTGCGCGGCGATTTGCGCGTCCAAGAGAGCAATGCGCCAGTAGCTTTTGGCAACGGTGGCGACGAGCGCCTGCGCCGCAGCTTCGCGGTCGTATTCGGTGGCCACGGCTTCCCACTGGGCCTGGTCGCGCTGCGCCGCCAGCCGTCCCCAGAGGTCAAGCTCCCAGACAGCGCCCACGTTGGCGCCAGCGGAGCGACTGGTGCCGCCCTCGCCATCAAGCCGGCGGCGGCGGCTGGCGTCCACGCTGGCGTTGGGCGAGGGCCAAAGGTTGGCGGCGGCGTTGCCGGCGGAAAGGCGCGCGCTGCGCACGCGCCAGGCGGCGGCGGCGAGGTTGGAGTTGCGCGCCAGCGCCTCGTCAATGAGTTGCGTGAGGTTCGCATCGCCCAGCGCCGTCCACCAGCGGCTGGTGAGCGCCAGCACGGGCTGCGTGGGCGCAGCGTCGGTGGCGTCTTTCACATGCGCCTGTTGCCAGGCACCCGGCAGCGCCACGGCGTCGGGCTGGCGCGGGACAGTGCCGCACGCGGCGAGCAGCAGCGCGGCGGGAAGGATGGAAAGAGCGGTTTTTTTCATTTCTTTTATTGGTATTGCTTGTTTGCCGGCGTTTTATAAAGGCAATCAAATGTTATGAATTGGAGTATTTGAGCTTTATTCGCCTGAAAGCGCCTGCACCGGGTCAAGCTGCGCGGCGCGGCGCGCGGGCAAAAAGCCAAAGAGCACGCCAATGAGCGTGGAGCAGGTGAAGGCGGCGACGATGGAAAAGCCGGAAAACACCATGCTGAAGCTCTCGCCGCCGAACGCCGCCACGGCCTCGCCCAGCAGCAGCGCCAGCGTGACGCCAAGCGCGCCCCCGATGAGGCAGACAAGCACAGCTTCAATGAGGAACTGTTTGAGGATGTCGCCCTGGCGCGCGCCCACGGCCATGCGCACGCCGATTTCCTGCGTGCGCTCTGTGACGGACACGAGCATGATGTTCATCACGCCGATGCCGCCCACGACGAGTGAGATGACGGCAATGGCGGAAATCAGCAGCGTCATGGTGCGGGTGGTGCTCTCGACGGTCTGGCGGATGGTGTCGGAGTTGCGCGTGAAAAAGTCTTGCGTGCCGTGGCGCTGCACCATGAGTTCCGTGATGCCGGTTTCCGCCGCGCCGGGGTCGGCGGCGTCGTCCACGCGCACGGTGATGCTGCGCAGGTGCCGCGTGCCCATGAGCCGGTTCATCACGGTGGTGTAGGGCAGCCAGATTTCCAGCGCGTCCGCCAGGCCAAAGGGGCTGTCTTTTTTCTCCGTGACGCCGACAACGCGCGCGGGCACGCTGCCGATGAGCAGCACCTTGCCAATGGGGTCTTCGCCGTTCGGGAAAAATGCCTCGCGCGTGTTGGGGTCAATCACGGCGTCCTGCAGCTGGCGGCGCACGCTGTCGTCGTTGAAGGTGGCGCCATGCCCGATGGTGTAGCCGCTGACGCGAAAGTAGCTCACGCCCACGCCGTTGATGTTGGCGCTTTTGCTCACGTTGCCGCGCAGCACGGTCTTGCTCGTGCTCACCATGGGCGAGACGCTGTCCACATAGCTGAGTTTGGCGAGCGCGTCGGCGTCCGCTGGCCGCAGCGTGTGGATGGCGCCAGCGGTGCGGTCGCCAAAGCCTTTGCCGGGGCGGATTTCAATGGTGTTGGTGCCCATGCTGGCGATGTCCGCCAGGATGCGCTGGCGCGAGCCGTTGCCCAGCGCCACCACGGAGACGACGG
>ONTY01000033.1 GCA_900320815.1 uncultured Pseudomonadota bacterium | reverse complement strand
CGGACGGCCTCGAGGCTCGTCAGGCATTGCGTCGCCAGTGGCTGGAGCTGCGGCGGGCAGGAGGTGTTGACAAACTCCTGCAGACCGATATTGCTGGCGCGGCGCCCGAATTCGCCGCTTTTGCGCGACCAGAGTATGCCGGCGGGCGCGAGCAGCTCCTGATAAATGTTTTCGCACCACGCCTGCGACATGCTGGAAAAAATCTGTTCCAGCCGCTTGCGCCAGGCAATATCCAAATCCGGGCAAATCTGGCTGGCGCACAGTCTGCCGTAGTATTCCAAATATCCGTCCTGGGCGGTTTGGCGTGGTGTTTCCATGGTTCGGGCGCGTTACGGTTTGTGCGAAAAATGCTTGGCGTGCGCCGGCTCAGGCCAGCTCCTCCTTGCGCAGACGCACGATGGGCGCGAGCACGGCGGGCAGCCCCTGCAGGCGCTGCGTGGCGCTGTTCATGGCGCCTTCTTGCGCTTCGTGCGTGAGGATGATGAGGTCGGTGTGCTGGCTGCCGGCACCGCCCACGTCGCCCGCTTCGCGCTGGAGCACGGCATTGATGCTGATGGCGGCGTCCGCGAGGATGCGCGTGACTTGCGCCAGCACGCCCGCTTCGTCTTTGACGCGCAGCCGCAGGTAGTAGCTGGTGAGCGTTTGCTCCATCGGTAGCACTTGCACGTTGCGCAACGCGCCGGGCTGGAACGCCAGGTGCGGCACGCGGTGGCGCGCGTCGCTGCTGGCCAGACGGGCCACGTCCACCAGGTCGGCAACAACGGCGCTGGCCGTCGGCTCGCTGCCCGCGCCCTTGCCGTAATACAGCGTGGTGCCGACGGCGTCGCCGTGCACCATGACGGCGTTCATGGCGCCTTCGACGTTGGCAATGAGGCGACGCGCAGGCACAAGGGTGGGGTGCACGCGCAGCTCTACGCCTTCTTCGCGCCGCTTGGCGATGCCCAGCAGCTTGATGCGGTAGCCAAGCTGCTCGGCGTAGCGGATGTCGGCGGCGACCAGGCGCGTGATGCCTTCCACGTAGGCGCGCTCAAACTGCACGGGAATGCCGAAGGCGATGGCGCTCATGAGCGTGGCTTTGTGCGCGGCGTCTACGCCTTCAATATCAAACGTGGGGTCGGCTTCGGCGTAGCCCAGGCGCTGCGCCTCTTTGAGTACTTCGTCAAAACTCTGGCCACGCTCGCGCATTTCGCTGAGAATGAAATTGGTGGTGCCGTTGATAATGCCGGCAAGCCACTGGATGCGGTTGGCTGTCAGCCCTTCGCGCAGCGCCTTGATAATGGGAATGCCGCCAGCCACAGCGGCTTCAAAGGCGACGATGACGCCCTTGCGTTGCGCGGCTTCAAAAATCTCGGGGCCGTGCACCGCCAGCAGCGCCTTGTTGGCGGTGACGACGTGTTTTCCGGCGTCAATGGCGGCCAAAACCAGCTCGCGTGCAATGCCGCAGCCGCCAATCAGTTCGATGACGACGTCAATATCTTTATTGCCAATGAGTTGGCGCGCATCAGTGGTCACGTGCACGCTGGCGCCGGCGATGCGGCGCGCACGGGTTTCGTCCAGGTCAGCGACGTGGGTAATAGTGATGCCGCGCCCGGCGCGGCTTTTGATTTCTTCCTGGTTGCGGCGCAGCACTTCAAAAGTGCCGCTGCCAACGGTGCCAATGCCTAGCAGCGCGGCGCGCAGGGGAACGGTGGCTTGCTGTGTTTTCATCTTATGTCCCATGATTGGTGCGAGCGGTGAAAAGACGCACAAAAAAGGGCAGCCCTCCGTGCCTGGAAGGGCTGCCCGCCGTTTGCAGCGGCTTATTCAACTTTGGCGGCTTCGCGCAGGCTCTTCTGGTAGTCGCCAATTTTTTTGTCTTGCAGGTGACGCACGATTTGCGGTTTGACTTTGTCAAACTCCGGCAGCTGGGGCGCCTGGGCGTCGCGCACATCGTCCAGGCGAATAATGTGCCAGCCAAACTGGCTCTTGATGGGGGCGTCGGTCATGGCGCCTTTTTCCAGCTTTTGCATGGCCTCAGAGAACTCGGCCACATACGCTTTGGGGCTGGCCCAGCCAAGGTCGCCGCCGCGTGAGCCAGAGCCAGGGTCTTTGGAGTCGCGTTTGGCAATGTCTTCAAATTTTTCGCCTTTTTTCAGCCGCTGCACCACGTCTTTGGCTTCATCTTCTGTTTCTACCAGAATGTGGCTGGCTTTGTATTCCTTGGCGCCGGCTTCGGGTTTTTGGCTTTCCACAAAGCGGTCATATTCTGCGCGTGCTTCCTCGTCGGTGACGGGATTGTCGCGCTGGTAGTTTTCCAGCAGCACGCCAATGAGTACGCTCTCGCGCGCCATTGCCATTTTGGTTTGCGCTTCTGGCGTGCCTTCCACGCCTTTTTTCTTGACTTCCTGCATGAAAATCTCACGCATAATCAGGTCTTCGGTCATTTTTTCGCGGTTGATTTCCGGCGTGGGCCGACCCATGCGTTCGGCTTGTGCCTTCACTTGCGCTTCCACCGCTTCCATGCGCGAGAGGGGGATGGGCTGGCCGTTGACCACAGCCACGCGCCCGGCGGCGCGGTGCGCAGCGGCGCTGGCTGGCTCAGAGGCGGGTGCGGCAGCGGCACTGGCCACTGATGCCGCCGCTGCTGCACTGGCCGCCGGTGCTGCGGCTGACGCGGCGCCCGATGCGGCGGCGCTGGCCGCTGCCTCTTGTGCTGCTGCTGGCAATGCCAGTGCGCCGCCCATGACTGCCGCAGCAAGCGCGGCAAGATACGTTTTTTTCATCATCATGTCAGTGAAAAGGTGTGGTGTGAAGAAAAACACCCGCGCCTCTGGGGCGCGGGCACAAAAAGGTGCGGATTTTATCTGCGCACAATTTCTATGGCGAGGGCGTGCACGCCTTCGCACACAAGCAACTGGTGCAGCGCCTGATAGACGAGGCGGTGGCAGGCAAGGTGCGATTGCCCCTCAAACAGTGGCGAGGCCACGCGCACGCGAAAATGCGTGCCGCCGCCCGTAACGGGGGCGCCACCAGCGTGCGGCGTGTGGCCGGCGTGCCTGGCGCTCTCATCGACCACGTGCACGGCGCGCGTGTTCAGCCGCTCACGCAGGCATGCGGCGATGCGCGTGGCTTTATCGCCGCTGGCTGGCAGCGCAGTCATGGGGCAGCATCCTCCGGCGGCAGTTCAATATGGCGCATCAGGTAAAAACCCTGCCCGACTATAAAAACGATGGGAAAGAGAAAACCCCAGAGCTTGAAATTGGCCCAGGCGTCGGTAGAAAAATACGCTGCCATCACGCCGTTGAGCGCCGCCATGAATATGCCATACACCACCCAGGCGGCGGTGAGGCGCCGCCACACGGCGTCGGGCAGGCGAATTTGCGCGCCGAGCATGATTTTCAGGAAATTGCGTTTGAAACCCCACAGCGCCACCGCCAGCACGGCAGACATGGCGCCGTAGAGCACGGTGGGTTTCCATTTGATAAAGCGTTCATCCTGCAAAATGAGTGTGAGCGCGCCAAACACCAAAATCAGCGCCAGCGTGGCGCGGTGCATGGGCGAGAGTTTTTTATCAATCGCATAAACAATCGCCATTTGCGCCGCCGTGGCGGCCATGAGTGTGGCGGTGCCGGCGTAAATGCCCCAGAGTTTGTAGGCAATAAAAAACAGCACCAGCGGCAGGAAGTCAAGCAGCACTTTCATAGGGGCGCGCAGTGTAGCGGCGCACGCGCTGCTGCGGTGCGATGGCCGTTGCGTCTGAATACTCCATGCTTTTATGCTCTATTGCCAGCACGATATGCGGGCAATTACTGTATACCCTTGCTTCTTTCTTCCAGAAGGCGACATTCTCTGCAGTGACGCACTGCGGCATACTGCCGCGCCCAGGCACTGCCCCACGCTTTCTTGTTGACACACGATGAACAACACCCTCCCCGCCCCGCTGGTGACGTTTGTGTTTGCCGCGCTGCTGCTGGCGCGCGCTGCTGTGCAGCTGTGGCTGCTGCGGCGGCAGGCGCGCTGTGTGGCGCAGCATCGCGGCGCGGTGCCCACAGCTTTTGCCGCCACCATTGACTTGCCCGCGCACCAGAAGGCAGCGGACTACACGCTCGCGCGCGTGCGCCTGGCGCTGCTGGCGCTGCCGCTGGAGGCTGCCGTGCTGCTGGGCTGGACGCTGTTCGGCGGGCTGCAGGCGCTCAACGTCGCGCTGCTGGAGGCGATTGGCCCGCGCCCGCTGCTGCAGCCGCTGGCGCTGCTGCTAGCGTTTGGCGCCATCGGCGCGCTGCTGGATGTGCCCGTGTCGCTGTATCAAACCTTTGTGCTCGAGCAGCGCTTTGGCTTCAACCGCACCACATGGCGCCTGTGGCTGGTGGACACGGCCAAGTCCGCGCTGCTGGCGCTGCTGCTGGCCGCGCCGCTGCTGGCGCTGGTGCTGCTGTTCATGCAGGCAGCGGGCGGTGCGTGGTGGCTGTGGGTGTGGGCGCTGTGGATGGGCTTTTCGCTGCTGATGATGGTGGTGTGGCCGATGTGGATTGCGCCGCTGTTCAACCGCTTTGCGCCGCTGACCGATGCGTCGCTTGCCGCGCGCCTGACGGCGCTGATGGCGCGCGCCGGCCTGCGCGCCAGCGCCCTGCTGGTGGTGGACGGCAGCCGCCGCAGCACGCACGCCAATGCGTACTTCACCGGCTTTGGCGCCGCGCGCCGCGTGGTGCTGTTTGACACGCTGCTGGCGCAGCTTGCGCCACAGGAAATTGAAGCCGTGCTGGCGCATGAAATCGGCCACTGGCGCCGGCGCCACATCGCGCGGCGCGTCGTGGCGCTGGCCGCCATGAGCCTGGCGGCGTTGGCTGCGCTTGGCTGGCTGGCGGGGCAAAACGGCTTTTATGCCGGGCTGGGCACGGCGCCCAATCTGCCCGCCAGCATGGGCGGCGCAGTGCCAAGCAGTGCGCTGGCGCTCATCCTCATGGCGCTGGCGGCGCCGCTGGCCGGTTTTTTCCTCTCGCCGCTGCTGGCGGCGCAATCGCGCCGCTATGAGTTTGAGGCCGACGCCTGGGCCGCGCTGCACACCAGCGCGCAGCCGCTCATCTCGGCACTCCTCAAGCTCTACCGCGACAACGCCAGCACCCTCACGCCCGACGCGCTGTATGCGCGCTTTTACTACTCGCACCCGCCCGCTGCCGAGCGCATTGCGCAGCTCGAGCGCCTCGCGCAGCTCACCCCTGCGCTGCCCCCCGCCTGATGGCCAAGCGCCCCGCCCCGTCCAAAGAAAACGACGCCCTGCCGCAGGCACTCGTCGTCGCCAGCCGTGGGCGGCAGTGCCTCATAGAAACACCCGCAGGCCAGCGCATCGCCTGCCAGATGCGCGGCAGAAAAATGGACGCCACCGTGGGCGATGCCGTGCGCTGGCGCGCCGTCGCGGATGGCGGCGTCATTGAGCGGGTAGAGCCGCGCCGCAGCCTGCTCTACCGGCAAGATGAAGTGCGCGCCCGCCGCTTTGCCGCCAACATCAGCCAGGTGCTCATCGTGCTGGCTGCCGAACCCGCGCCCTCGCTGGAGCAAACCGCCCGCGCCCTCATCGCCTGCGAAGCTGCGCACATTCCCGCCCTCATTGCGCTCAACAAAGCCGACCTCGCCGCCCCCTTCGCACACGCCCTCGCGCGCCTTGCGCCCTACCGCGCCGCCGGCTACGCCGTGCTGCCGCTGTGCGCTGTGGGCGAACACGCGGCAGACACCGCGCCCAAAGCCGCTCTGCTGCCCCTGCTGCGCGGGCACACCACCTTGCTGCTTGGCCCCAGCGGCGCGGGCAAAAGCACGCTCATCAACCGCCTCATCCCCGGCGCTGCCGCGCAGACCGGCGCCATATCGCAGGCGCTGCAATCTGGCCGCCACACCACCACCGCCACCACGCTCTATTGGCTGGACGCAGAAAAGGCCAGCGCATTAATAGACTCCCCCGGCTTTCAGCAATTTGGCCTGCGCCATATTGAAGCCGCGCAACTTGCCGCCTGCATGCCCGACATCGCCGCACGCACCGGCGGCTGCCGCTTTTACAACTGCACGCACCGCACTGAGCCAGGCTGTTGCGTCACCGCCGCCGTGCAGGGCGGCGCGCTGGATGAACACCGCTGGAAACTCTACAGCCAGTTTTATGACGAATGTCTGTAACCACGAAGGAGAAACACCATGCTTGGCGCAATCATCGGCGATATTGTCGGCTCACGCTTTGAATGGCACAACATCAAAACCAAAGATTTTGGCTTTTTTTCAGCCAAATGCCACCCCACCGACGACACCGTAATGAGCCTGGCAATAGCACAGGCGCTGCTGGATTCACGCCCGGATTATCAATACCTGGAACAAAACGCCATCAAACACATGCAGCGCATCGGGCGCCAATATTTTCACGCCGGCTACGGCGGCATGTTCCGAAAATGGCTGCAAACAGACAATCCCCAGCCCTATGGCAGCTACGGCAACGGCTCGGCGATGCGCGTTTCCCCCTGCGGCTATGCCGCGCGCAGCCTTGACGAAGCCCTTGCCCTTGCCGACGCCGTCACCCGCCCCACCCATAACCACCCTGAAGGCATCAAAGGCGCGCGCGCTGCTGCCGCCGCCATTTATCTGGCGCGCAGCGGAAAATCCATCGCAGAAATCCGCCAGCACATTGAAGAACATTACTACCGGCTGGATTTCACGCTGGACTCCATCCGCGCCAGCTACAAGTTTGACGTCACCTGTCAGGGCAGCGTGCCGCAGGCGCTCGTGGCCTTTTTTGAATCCACCAGCTTTGAAGACGCCATCCGCAGCGCCATCTCGATTGGCGGCGACAGCGACACCATCGCCGCCATCACCGGCCCCATCGCCCAGGCGCACTGGGGCATTGAAGACTGGATGCGCCAACGCGCCCTTGAATACCTGGACGAAGCGCAGCGCGCCATCCTGCTGGCGTTTGAAGCGGCATACATGAAAAATACAGATACTCCATAACTAAATAACATATTGCCCGCATCTATTACCGGCAACAAATATATACCCCAGCATTTGAGTCAAGACTGCCTTTTTTCACCCCTGCCCACCCGCCACGAGCACACCGTCGAGGCGCTGGCGGCAGGTGGCAGCCCCGCCGTTTACAGGCTGTTGCGTGTGTAGATGCCATGCCGCACTGCGGCTGATGTAATGTTTGCAGCCACACCAGAACTGACACGTTCCTTTGCGCGCCATGAAAGCTTTTGCAAGCATCCCTGCCATGCCCTCTGCGCCCGCTCCCCGCCGCCGCCTGGCGGGCATAACAATGCCCGCGCCCGGCAACGCGCCTATGCCAAGCGAGAGCAATATCGACGGTGTCGATGCGCTGGAATACTTCCAAAAAAACTTCGCCAACGACTCTGCCGACGGCGCCCAATATCCATCGCTCTACAAAGACGAGTTTGGCCGGGTGCAGCAATCAGATGTGCGCCAGCTGCAAAAAATCCTCGCCGGCGCCAATGGCGGCTGGCGTCGACTTTTCAAGTTCGCCGCCACCTCTCCAGACGCGCCACGCAGTGGCCTGATTTTCAACAGCAAAAACGCCATTTTCCTTGACGCCGCCGGCGTCTACCGCCACGTGCCCGCACTCCAGGCTGTCGCCGAATACATGCACGCCCGGCTCGACGCACTCATCGGCCACGCCTGGGACAGCCGCCCGCAGCGCATCGAAGCGGCCTACCACGCCCTCAAAAATATTATCAGCTACGCACCAAACTGGGGTGACGTGGAGATGGATGGCAATATCTCCCTCTCCTACATCCAATTTGCCTGCGGGCTTTCGTACACCGTCATTTCAGACACCTCTATGCGCCGCCCCATTCTTGACCGGCTCACCAGTGCCATGGCGCGCTGTGCCGCTCTGGAAGTGCTCAAAGAATATCTGCTCAACAAAATTGGCGGCTACAAAACCTGGCTACACGCCGCACGCGCCGAAGGCGCAGCGCCCGAAATACTTTTGCCCATAGAAAACAAAGCAAAAAACGCCGCCGCCACCGCCATGCTGCTGGACCGCGCACTGGATGTGGCGCGCATGCGCGTGCACGTATTCAAAGGCATGGAATTGGCGCAGAGCCTGGCCAACCTCAAACAAAGCATCTTTGCCCATATTGCCCAAGGCGACATGCTGCCCGCCTTGCGCGAACGCGCGCTGCACAGCGTGCAGATGATTGACAACATCATCGCCCAAGCGGCCAGCGCCTGGGTGCCCTGCTCGCTGAACTGCACCACAAACATCGTGCACGAGCGCGCGGGCTACCTGGAAGAAATCGCCTTTGGCGGCGATGGCCTACGCCGCTGCCTGGCCGAAGACGCCATGCGCTACGGCTACGAAGCCCTCGCCATCCAGCTTGACGCCAAACGCTACCGCCCCTCGCGCCAGCACAGCGCGCTCCCTCCGCCCCCTGCACTGCCCGCCACGCTGCCCACCGATTTGATGGAACTGCGCTAAACGCGTCGCCTCTTGCGAAGCGTAGCGGTATAGCTTGAATGCCCGCCTATGTTGCGGGCAATGCAGCACTAATATGCAGAGTATGCAAATGTGGGGCAAAAAAAACCACCAAATTTCAAAGTGGCGCTGACGACATCGCGATTGATACATATCACGCGGCAAAAGAAGCATTGAAGAAGTCCTCCCCGCTGGCAGTTTTTTCGCGGGAGGGGAC
>ONTY01000040.1 GCA_900320815.1 uncultured Pseudomonadota bacterium | reverse complement strand
AGTGCCGACGAGCAGCGGCAGAAATTCGGCTTCCTGCTCGATGCCCTGCAATACGGCGCGCCGCCGCACGGCGGGCTTGCCTTTGGGCTGGACCGGCTCATCACCCTCATGACCGGCGCCGAGTCGATTCGCGACGTCATCGCCTTCCCCAAAACGCAGCGCGCCCAGTGCCTGCTCACGCACGCGCCCTCGCCCGTGGCCGAGCAGCAGCTGCGCGAGCTGCACATCCGCCTGCGCAACCCGCAGCCGCAAAACACCCCCTGAGCACTGCCCTTTTATTTCAGCCACCCTTTGCAACGCACAACCGAAGCCATGACTCAGACGACTATGGACAACGCCGCCCGCGCCGGCGCCAAAGAGCAGCTTGCCGCCAACCTGCGCCGCGTCATCGCGGACGCCGAAGACCTGCTTGCCGCCACCGCGCAGACTGACGCCGACGGCAGCATCAGCGAGTTGCGCCGCCGCATACAAGGCAGCATCAGCGCCGCCACCGACGCCGTGATGGACAGCATCAGCAGCGCACGTGAACGCATGGCCGACGCCGACGCCGTCGTGCGCGAGCGCGCACGCTACGCCGCCAGCGTCAGCGACGACTACGTGCACGACCACCCGTGGAGCACCATCGGAGCCGCTGCGGCGGTGGGCTTCATCCTTGGGCTGCTGCTTAGCCGCCGCTAAGACGCCGCGCGCCATGTGGAGCAACCCGCTGCGCCGCGCCAGTGCCAGCCAGCAGCGCCTTGGCGGCTGGCTGGGCAACGTTGCCGAACTGGCCGAAGTGCGCCTGCAGCTGCTGGCGCTGGACGCGCGCCAGGAAGCCGGCCACCTGCTGCTGCTGGCCGGCTTTGCCCTTGCCGGCGCGCTGCTGCTCGTCTTCGCGCTGGCGTTCGCTGGCGTCTTTTTCACCGTAGCGCTATGGGAGCGGCACGCCCTCGCCGCCCTTGGCGCCTGCACGCTGCTGTTTGGTGCCGGTGGCGCGGCGCTGCTGTGGCACGCCAAAAAACGCCTGCCACAACTGGGCAGCGCCTTTGCCGCCACGCGCGCTGAGTTGCGCGCCGACTGCCAGCGCCTGCGCGCTGCCACCGCCACCGTGCACCTTGACAAGGAAGCGCCATGACCCCCCTCGACGACGAGCGTCGCCGCCAGCTTGTACGCCGCAGCGCCGAGCTGCGCGAGCAGCTTGCCAGCGCCAGCGCCAGCGCGCGTCCCGCCTTTCGCGCCGCCGACTATGTGGCCGACGGCATCCACTGGCTGCGCCACCACCCCGCGCTGCCCGTGCTGCTGATTTCAGCGGTCATCGGTGCGCTGGCCTCGCGCCCACGCACGCTCTGGCGCCTGGGCGCCGGCGCGCTGGGCGCCTGGCACATCGCACGCCGTGCGCGCCCGGTGCTGCACTTCATCCGTCGCAGCATGTAAAAAATATGAGCGAACTGCCCGCATATAGTGCGGGCAAACCAACTGTTTGATACCTGGAAAAACGGCCTCTTCCCCCGCACCATGACTGCCCCTGCCACGCCTGCCCCTGCCGCTACCCCTGTTTCGGAAAAAATCCGCGCCCGCCTTCTGGCCGCCGGCCAAACCTTTTACGCCAACGACAACATCGCCGCCTTTCTTGAAGACGGCGAAGCAGACGCGCTGCTGCAAGAAGTCACGGAAAAAATGCAGGCGGTGCTTGATTCCCTGGTCATTGACACCCACAGCGACCACAACACGCGCGACACCGCGCGGCGCATGGCGCGCATGTATATCCGCGAAGTCTTTGCCGGGCGTTATCAAATGCCGCCTGCCATCACCGAATTTCCCAATGCCGGGCATCTGAATGAATTGATGATTGTCGGCCCCATTACAGTGCGCAGCGCCTGCAGCCACCATTTTGTGCCCGTGATGGGCAAACTCTGGATTGGCGTGCTGCCCAATGCGCGCACCAACGTCATTGGGCTTTCAAAATACGCGCGCCTGGCCGAATGGGTGATGAATCGCCCGCAAATTCAGGAAGAAGCCGTGGTGCAACTGGCCGACCTGATTCAGCAAAAAACACACCCCGACGGGCTGGCGCTGGTCATGCAGGCGACGCACTTTTGCATGGCCTGGCGCGGCGTGAAAGACACCGGCAGCCGCATGATGAACTCGGTGATGCGCGGTGCTTTTCTGAAAGACGCCAACCTGCGCCGCGAATTCCTCGCCCTCATCCCACAGCAAAAATAGTAGCGAAAGGTTTTCATCATGCTCGTCAGACTTTTGTTTGCCAGCCGCGCCGAAGATACCTCGGCAGCTGCCGTTGCCGCCATTTGCGCCAAAGCGCGCGCCCATAATGCTGAAACCGGCGTCACAGGCGTGCTTGTGTATGGCAGTGGCATTTTTATGCAGGCCATTGAAGGCAGCCGCCAGGCTGTGAGCGACTTGTATGCGCTCATTTTGCGCAACACACGCCACCGCGACATCACCCTGCTGCATTATGAAGAAATCAGCGAGAGGCGCTTTGGCGGCTGGACAATGGGGCTGGTCGACATCTCGCGCATCAATCCCGCCACCCTGCTCAAATATGGCGAAAAAGCCACCCTTGACCCCTACGCCATGTCAGGCAAGGCATCGATGGCGCTGATTGAAGAATTGCTCGCCACCGCCAGCGTCAGCAACGCGCCATAACGCCCAACAAACAAAAGCAAGGGCGGCCACGTGGGCCGCCCCGCAGCATGTGTGCCCATGCAGGGCAGTGCATCAGCGCATTTCAAACAGCTCCTGGTGCCAGCGTGCGGCGGGCAGACCGGCAGCACACATGTCGCGGCGCAGCGCGGCGCCAAAGCCCGCCGGCCCGCAAAACCACAGGCTCGCCTGCCGCCACTCAGGCACGGCGCCAGCAAGGCGCTGTGCGTCCAGCAGCCCGTCGCGCGCATCCACCATGATGTGCAGGCGCACGCCAGCGGCCTCGGCCTGCTGCTGCAGCCGCGCGAGAAACGCCGGCTCTTCGTCGCGCGTGGTGTGGAACAGGTCAACGGGCAGCGGCTGCTCGCTGGCGCCGCCCTGCGCCCGGGCAGCGGCAAGCTGCTCGAGCCGTGCCATGAAAGGCGTGATGCCAATGCCGCCGCCAATCCAGATTTGTCGCGGCGCCGCGTCGGCAAAGGTAAAGCACCCGTATGGCCCTTCCAGCTGCACGCGCTGCCCCACTTGCAGCATCTCGGGCAGGCGCGCGGTGTGGTCGCCCAAGGCGCGCACGGCAAAGTGCAGCTCGTGCTGCTGCGCGTTCCAGGCGCTGGCAATGGTGTAGGGATGGGGCTCGTCGGCGCTGCCCACGCGCACAAAGGCAAATTGCCCGGCTTCGTGCCCGCTCCAGCCCTCTGGCACAGCCAGCGTGAAGCTGGTGGTGCGCAGCGCCTCGGAATACGCCAGCGCGCTGACAGTGGCCGTCATACGCCGGCTGGCGCCCACGCGCCCAAAGAGCACCATGAGCGCGCTGATGCTGCCAGCGATGAGCATGGCAGCCATCACCCAGCCGATGGGCTGCGACCAGTAGCGCCAGCCAAAAAGCACGACACCGTGCCAGGCCAGCAGCAGGTAGCCGACGGCCAGCAGCTTGTGCGTTTTCACGAAGGTTTTGTAGGGAAAGCGTTTGATGAGCGCGAGGATGATGAGGATGGCAGCGGCGTAGAACACCCACTCGCCCACCGTTTCAACCAGGTGGCGCTGCCCGCGCAGCCACTCTTGCAGGGCGTTGGCATCAGCAGCGCCGGAGCGCGGGCCAAAGGGGCGCCCGCCACGGTTGGGCCGCTGCAGCCAGCCCCAGCCGACCATCCATTTAGTGCCTTTGGCAAACCACCAGTGCACGATGCCAGTGACCAAGGCGGCGATGCCCATCCATTTGTGCAGGCGATACATCTTGTCCAGCCCGCCGAGCAGGCGCTCAATGCAGCGCGCACGCGTGGCCAGCACCATGCACGCCGTCATGGCGCCAATGCAGAGGGTGCCGGACAGTTGTACGACGCCGCGCCGGAAGGGAAAGTATTTGAAGGGCTGCGGAAACAAGCCCCGTGGATCTGCCAGCAGCCAGAGCGCCAGCAGGCCAAGCAAGCCGCCCCAGAGGGCGATGTGGATGCGTTTCATAGGTGTGTGTGCCTGTGGTGAGAAGAAAAAGAGGTGGGTTGGAGGAAAACCACCGCAGTGCAGCTTCCAGCATCTTTCATACTCCTGATTTAGATGCGTTGTTGCCGGCTATATAAGCTGGCTATGCTTGCTATACCCTATCTTTCTTTTTTTTCAGGGTGTGGCTGGCGCAGCACGCGGCGGCGCTGGTAAAGGGGCTGCGGCAAGCGTGGCCAAGAAGACGCACACCGCCTCATACCCATTTGTATTATATTTGTTTGCCAGCATGGTATGCGGGCAAGCATGTGATACTCATTGCTTACTGAAATTTCAAAGAGTTAAAAACTCTGTTTGGGGCCGTGGCTGGTGTGCATCTCGCCCTCGGAGACTTTGTCGCTGACCCAGTCGGCATACAGCGGTAGCGCCGCCACGCAGGGCACAGCGACGATGGTGGGCATGGAATCCTCCTCGGCCAATTGGCTGCGTATCGCCGCTTCCAGCGCGCTGTAGCGTTCCTTGGTGGTCACAAGCGTCAGCCGCCACTCCTCGCTTTCCTGTGACTGGCCGCGCACGCGGCGGATTTTTTCAATAGCAAAAATCTGGGCGCTGGCGGCCAGGTGCGCTTTGACCATCCTACGGCCAATCTTTTTGGCTTTTTCGCGCTCTCCGATATGGGTGATAACAATGACAAGCTCGCTCATGGCTCTGTACTACTCCGTTGGCTGATGAGTGAGCGGGCAGCGTAGCACGCGCTCAGTGGCACACTTTGCGCCTAGCATCGCGCACCATGAACTTCACTGACGCCCTTCCCTTAATCAGCGCCTTTGGCCGCAGCCTGCTGCTGGCCGCCGCTGCCATCTTCCCCATTGCCAACCCGCCGGCCATGGCGCCCACCTTCCTCTCGCTCACCGATGGGGCTGACCCGCGCATGCGCGCTGCCCTTGCCGCCCGCGTGGGACGCAGCAGCACACTGATGATGCTGGCGGCGATGCTCATCGGCACCTGGGTGCTGCGCTTTTTTGGCCTCTCGCTGTCCATCGTGCGCGTGGCTGGCGGCATGACAGTAGCCACCTACGCCTGGCACATGCTCTCCACCTCCACACCCGCCAGCCCCTCGCGCAGCCGGCTGGCGGCGCGCTTCACCGCCGAGGCCGGGCGCGCTTCGGCGTTCTACCCGCTCACCTTCCCCATCACCTGCGGCCCCGGCACCATTGCCGCCGCCATCACGGTAAGCACGGCGCTGCACCACGAAGATTTATCCATTGAACTGGCCAATTTCGCCGGCGGCGTTGCCGGCTGCGCCCTTGTGGGACTGGCGGTGTATTTCACCTACCGCTTTGCGCACCGCCTGCTCGAGCCACTGGGCGAGACCGGAGTGATTGTGTTCTTGCGCATGTCCGCATTTATTTTGCTGTGCCTGGGCGCGCAGATTATTTGGACAGGCGCCAGCGCGCTGCTGGGCGAAGTACTCGCGGCGCATTGTGCGGCCGGTGGCAGTTGATACTCCTTAGAGGCTGTTTATAGTCTTTTGAGTAAAATAAAAAGGATACCCGAAAATCTTCTTGCCGCCATCATAGCCTTTGCAGCTGGCTGGCGAGGCATTTTTGACACTTTGCACGTCTTGGCCCGGGTAGTCATGTTGCATGACACCAGAATGCAACAAACCAAAATTTACTCCTCATTGGATGGCGATTCCCGGGGCTCTTTACGGGAGGGTGGAGGATATTTTCAGCGTCTGGTTTGCGCGGAGTTCTTGAGAGGTAGCTTATGCTGCTCCACTGGCTTTTTTATCAGGACTGCCGGCTTTCACCGAGCGCGGATATCCTGGCTTCAACTTTGCTTCGTTGATTTCTGTTTGCAGTAATGTTACTATAGCCTCGTGTTTCTTTTCCTGCGCGATGGTCAGGGCATCCCTTCGTAATCTTCCTTTTGTTTTTATCAAAGGATTGGCGCCAAACTCAAGCAGCAATTTCACCATAGGCTCGTTGCCTTTGGCGGCAGCATTCATCAGCGCGGTGAACCCAGCAGTGTTTGCATCGTTGACTCGTGCGCCTGACCTAAGCAGGCTCCTGGCAATAGCCATGCAGTACGAATGCTGCTTGGGGTTCGGGTTGTTGCAGATATTCATCAAAGCCGTCCAGCCATTGCGGTCAACGACGTTGACATCAGCACCAGCGGCAATGAGCTTTTGAACCAGTGTGGAGCGCGCTTTGTAGACTGCGTAAAAGAGGGGCGTTTTTCCATTAGCGTCAGCGGTGTTTGGGCTGGCGCCTTGGCGCAAGAGCACACCAACCCTGTTATCGTCACCAGCCTGGGCAGCTTCAAGAAGGGAGACACTGAGCGTTGCAAACTGAGCGCCATCACCCTGCGAACTTTCCCTGTTGATGAAAGGCTTGAGAAACCGTGATGCCAGCCCCTTAATGCTGCGCTGCTCCTCTTGTTGTTGCCGCAGATATTGGGCAATCTGTTCGTGACCTGAAGATTGCGCCACAACGAGTGCTGTTTGTCCCAAGGCGTTGGTTGCCGTGAAATCAGCGCCGCTTTCAAGAAGCAGTTTGACTACATCAGACTTGCCGTTTTGCGCCGCGATCATTAAAGCGGTATAGCCGTGGCCGTTTTTACTGTTGACAGAAGCACCAGCGGCACTCAGTCTCTGCACAATGGAAATATCATCCTTGGACGAGGCCAACATCAGTGCAGTGTGTCCTTCGGGAGTGGCCGCGTTGGCATTGGCACCATGTTCAAGAAGCAGACGGGCAACTGTCATGTGTTCACCATCTGCCGTTTCCTTTGCTCTGGCGGCATAAATGGCTTCCAGAAGAGGTGTTCTGCCATCACGGTTTTGAGTTTCCGTGTTGGCGTGAGCCTTCAGCAGCAGGATAGCCAGCGGCCCATAACCATTGCTTGCGACCAGATTCAAAGCTGTGGAGCCATCAATGGCTACGGCGTTGACATCAGCGCCACACTCAAGCAGGGCTGATGCAATATCAGCACGGTTTGTTGATATGGCTACATTCAAAGGCGGAATGACTCGTTTATTGGCAGCATTTACATCAGCGCCGTATTTTAGAAGTGTCAGTATTTTTCTTAAGTCATGTGTCGCTACCGCATACCACAGTGGAGTCCTGCCGGTTGAATTGCTGGCGTTTACATCGGAACCGGCCAGGACAAGCAAGCGGACAATGGCAGCCGAGCCGTTATTGGCGGCCAACAACAAAGGAGTGTTCCCCGTTGACTGCAGTCTGGCGTTGACATTTGCTCCTTGCGACAGCAAATCGCGTACAACTTGCGCATTTTTATTCTGCGCTGCCTGAAGCAATGCGTCATCAATGTTTGCAGGCTCTTGCTTGTCGTCGCCAGTGATGAATGTGCCATTCATTGGATTCGTTGCGTTGTCATCGTTTGAAGACTGAGCGCCTTGCTTGTGTTCATCCGCTATGCCCAGCAGAATGTTCAAACACTTTTTTGAGTGCATGCTTTGAGCTATATCCGCAGCCGTTTGTCCTTCGGCGTTCTTTTTCTCCTTGTCAGCACCGTTATCAAGCAGCAACCTCACAATGCCGCCATGGTTGCTGCCAGTGGCCATCATCAGCGCAGTCATGCCTTTTTCATTGGCAGCATTGATATTTGCACCTGCATCTAGCAGATTTTGCACAATCTCTATGTGTCCCTGTCTGGAAGCCAGTATCAGAGCCGTGTTCCCGATGCCATTGGCAATGTTTACATCAGCCTTTGCCTTCAACAGGATGTCAACAATTTCCTTTGCACCATTGTTTGATGCCCCTGTGAGTGGGGTGTTTCCATTGTTGTTCCTGGCATTGACATTTGCCCCTCTTGACAGCAGGCGCTTCACTTCGTCCATGCGACCATTTTGCACGGCCATGTGAAGTGCATGTTCAATGGAATGTGTTGCAGGGATTCTGCCGGAATGTACGCCACGTCTTGTGCTTTGATGTTCCATCTTTGACTTTCAGTTTATATTCCTGTTTCTCTGTTTTTTTCAGCTGTCCAGCTTCGGCAGCGCATTCCACGATGCGCATTGTCTCCA
>ONTY01000037.1 GCA_900320815.1 uncultured Pseudomonadota bacterium | reverse complement strand
TGCAGGCAAAAAAATCACCCTGGCATGGGTGGCAGCCAGCGAAGCCGACCGCAAAGCCTTGGAAAGCCTCATTCCCCAAGGCATCACTGACCCCAGCCAGTTGCCCCGCACCATCCCGGCAGCCATCAACGTCAAGCCGCAAATCATCGTAGAAGGCGAAGTCAAGGCCGAAGGCACCCCGATGAAAGTCGGCACCGAGCCAGTCGGCGTTGGCGCCTTCACCCAATATGGCAGCAGCGGCACAAACCAGTGGGACCGCACCCGCGACAAACTCATCGCAGGCCAGCAAACGGCGCTGGGGCTGTCCATCCAGGGCGTGAGCAGCGAACAGATGCAGCGCCTCAAAACAAGGATGGAAGCCACAAAAGCCACCCTTGAACAGGCGCAAAAAGCACCCGAAAGCCAAAGAGAGCAAATCCTCAAAGCCATCACGGGTGAGCAACTCACCGGCGACCTCTTGACCGCCAGCCCTCAGCTACGGGCTGTTCCACGCACAAGTACGCCCCAACAAGCTCTACGGTATCGTCACCACCGGCGTCACGATGGAAGGGCTGAACATTGACGTGGGGCACCTGCGGCACATCCGCTGGACGCAAGACGACAACCCCGACAGCGCCATCAACAACAAGCCAGAACTCACCCACAGCGGCAGAACGGCAGCCCATAACAGATGGATTGCCTACAACAAGATGCGTGGACAATACGGCAGTGCAATGGAACACGCCATACCAGAGCAATTCTGGGTGGACAGGAACAAGTGCAGCTACCTTGATGACAAGGGACAAATCAAGAACCCCAACCTGCAACCGTGCGCCGAAGCCATCAGCGCAGTAAAGGCCATCGCCATTGCCCAAAGCGAAGGGCAAAAGATTTACACCATCAACAAAGACAATGCAGCCACGGCATTGCCCAAGCTGCAACTAAGCGGCAGCGTAGGTCAAGAAATACGCAGCGCCATTGAAGCAGGCAAGGAGGTCAGCTTCCACGAGAAGGCCATCAGCGCGCATGGATGGAGCGGACAGGGCTACATCATCGTTGACCCTGAAACGGGTGCGGGCGCCTACCTCATTGAGGGGAAGGGGAATGGGGGATACCTTGAAACATTGGGTGAATTTATTGCGGTGTTGTTCATGGCGCTACTAGCTGCCCTGACTATTATTGAGATGATTGCTTTGTCCACACTATCCCTTGGGGCACTGGTAACCGTTTATGGGTTACTAAGCCTTTGGGAAATATATAACTTTTCCAAGTGGTATAACGCTATGAGCACCGTGAATTCGGCAGAGGAATTTAAAATGATTTGTGCCTCGTATGCGTTTGGGGCTGCTATTGGAATTGTTCCCGCCGTGACCGTGGGCGCTACAGCGTTTCAATGGTTTGCCATTTTCATGGTTTTTATTTTGACAATACGTGTCATCAATTTCAGCGGCAGCACCAGCCGCCACAGTAAAGGCAGCGCAAAAGTTTTTGATGCCTTGCAGCAAGCGGTGACACATACCGAAGGCGCTGCATTGAAGTTTTATCGCTGGCGTAATTTGCCGGCAATGAAATATGAAGTGCAGGAGTATGCAAAAAAACAGGCAAAAAAAACCGGGCGCGCTGCCCGGTTTTTGGTGATGGATGAAGGTGTTCAGATACAGCGTCGCGTCTCGCCCGCGCCAAAGAGGTTGTCGGCGCAGCGGTGGCAGAGCTGCGGGTGCTCGGCGCTGTGGCCGACGCTGTCCACGTAGTGCCAGCAGCGCGCGCATTTGGGCTGCTGCGAGGCGCGCGCCTGCACCTCGAGTTCGGCGCCCGCCTGCACGCTGGCTGCCGAGGTGATGAAGGCGAATTTGAGTTCCTCGCCCAGGCTCTGCAGCAGGGCGAGGTCTTCGGGCGGCGCGGTGACGGCCACTTCCGCCTGCAGCGAGGAGCCAACCTGCCCCTTTTCGCGCAACTCCTCAATGCGCTGGTTGACGAGTTCGCGTATCTGGCGCAGGCGCGCCCACTTGGCAAGCAGCGCATCGGCCTCCGGCACGGCGGGCAGCGCCCAGTATTCCTCCATGAAGATGGAGTCTTTGGCGCCGCTGAAAATCGGCCAGGCTTCCTCGGCGGTGAAGCTCAGGAACGGCGCCATCCAGCGCAGCATGGCGTGCGTGAGGTGCCAGAGCGCGGTTTGCGCGCTGCGGCGCGCGAGGCTGCCGGCGGCGGTGGTGTAGAGGCGGTCCTTGATGGCGTCCAGATAGAAGGCGCCCAAATCCTCGGAGCAAAACACCTGCAGCGCGGCGACGACGGGGTGGAACTCATACGCCTCAAAGTGCGCCAGCACTTTGCGCTGCATCTCGGCGGCGCGCGCCAGCAGCCAGCGGTCGGCTTCGAGCATGTCGGCCACAGGCACGGCGTGCGCGGCGGCATCAAAGTCGCTGGTGTTGGCCAGCAGGAAGCGCAGCGTATTGCGGATGCGGCGGTAGGTATCGACGACGCGCGCAAAGATGGCTTCGCCGGCGGCGATGTCGCCTGAGTAGTCGCTGGCGGCGACCCAGAGGCGCAGGATTTCGGCGCCGAGCTTGTCCGCCACTTCGCGCGGGGCGACGACGTTGCCCAGACTCTTGCTCATCTTGCGCCCCTGCTCATCGACGGTGAAGCCGTGCGTGAGGATGGCGCGGTAGGGCGCACGGGCGTTGATGGCCGCCGACAGCAGCAGCGAGGAGTGGAACCAGCCCCGGTGCTGGTCGTGGCCTTCAAGGTAGAGGTCGGCTTCCGGCCCGGTTTCGTGGTGCTCGTCGGGGTGCGTGCCGCGCAGCACGTGCCAGAAGGTGGAGCCGGAGTCGAACCACACTTCCAGAATGTCGCTGCTCTTGGTGTAGAGCTGCGCGTCTTCGGCGCCGATGATGTCTTCGGCGGGCAGGCGGCTCCACGCCTCGATGCCGCCTTCTTCAATGACTTGGATGGCGCGGTCGATGATGTCCATCGTCTTTGGGTGCAGTTCGCCGCTTTCCCGGTGCAGGAAAAACGGGATGGGCACGCCCCACGCCCGCTGGCGGCTGATGACCCAGTCGGGGCGGCTGGCAATCATGTCGCGCAGCCGCGCCTGGCCGGAGGCGGGGAAAAACGCCGTCTCGCCGATGGCGCGCAGCGCCGTGGTGCGCAGCGGCTCGGCGGCCTTGTCGCTGGTGAACACGCCCTCGCCCTCGTCCATGCGGATGAACCACTGCGCGGCGGCGCGGTAGATGACGGGCGATTTGTGGCGCCAGCAGTGCGGGTAGCTGTGCGTGATGGTTTCGCTGACCATGAGGCGCCCGCATTCGCGCAGTTTCTCAATGATGGTGGGGCTGACTTTCCAGATGTCCTGCGCGCCAAAGAGCGGCAGCTCCTCGGTGTAGCTGCCGCCGCCGCACACGGGGTTGAGCACTTCGTCCAGCGTCATGCCATGCGCCATGCAGGTGTTGAAGTCGTCCACGCCGTAGGCGGGCGCGGAGTGCACGATGCCGGTGCCGTCGCTGTCGCTGACGTATTCGGCCAGATGCAGCGGCGCGAGGCGCCGGTAGCAGTAGGGGCCGGCGGGCGTGTCCAGGTCGTAGAGGGGATGGCGGAAGGCAAGGCCCGCCAGCTTTTCGCCGCGCACCGTGGCGAGCACGCTGCCCTGCAGCCCGTAGCGTTCCAGCGCCTGCGGCACCAGCTTGGCGCCCAGCAGCAGCACGCCGCGCGGCGTGTCCACAAGGGCGTAGTCCAGCGCCGGGTGCGCGTTCAGCGCCTGGTTTGCGGGAATGGTCCACGCCGTCGTCGTCCAGATGACGGCAAACGCCTGCTTGCCCTCCGGCAGTTTTTCCACACCAAACGCGGTGGCAAGCGCAGCCGGGTTGTCCGCCTCAAACGCCACGTCCAGCGCCGTGCCCTTTTCGTCGGCGTATTCAATCTCGGCTTCCGCCAGCGCCGAGCCGCAGTCAAAGCACCAGTAGACGGGTTTCAGCCCGCGGTACACGTAGCCGCGCTCCACCAGGCGGCGAAACAGGCGCAGCTCGCCCGCTTCGCTGGCATGGTTCATCGTCAGGTATGGGTGCTCCCAGTCGCCGAGCACGCCCAGACGCTTGAAATCGGCCATTTGCGCGGCGATTTGTTCGGTGGCGTAGGCGCGCCCCCTGGCCTGCATTTCGTCGCGCGAAAGCCCGCGCCCAAACTGCTTTTCAATCTGGTTTTCAATGGGCAGGCCGTGGCAGTCCCAGCCGGGCACGTAATGCGCGTCCAGCCCTTTTAGCTGGCGCGCTTTCACAATCATGTCTTTGAGGATTTTGTTGACGGCGTGCCCGATGTGGATATTGCCGTTGGCGTACGGCGGGCCGTCGTGCAGGATGAACTTTTCGCGCCCGGCGCGCGCCGCGCGCAGCCGCTGGTAAAGACCGCCTTCGTTCCACTGGCGAATCCACTCCGGCTCGCGCTGCGGCAGGTTGCCGCGCATGGGGAAAGGCGTTTCCGGCATATTCAGCGTGTGGCTGTAGGGGCCGGCATCAACAGTTTTCTTTTTTGCATTCATGATTGTTCAGGCGCTTGTTTTTGCGCCAGCATTGAAATAGGGGGGGAAAAGAAATGGAGTGGATAGTCAGGGCGCCGCGTGGCGTGCGTGCCATTCACGCGCGGCAGCACAATCGCGGGAAATGCCGGCGGCCAGCGCCGCCAGCGAGTGATAGCGCAATTCGTCGTGCAATTTATGCAATAAATCCACGCGAATGATTTTAGCGTAGGCGCCTTCGGCGCCCAGTGCGGCAGGCCAGCGCAGCGCGTGCACTTCCAGCAGCACGCGCCCGCCGTTGATGTCGTGCGCGTCCAGCGAGGGACGGATGCCCAGGTTCGCCACGCCCGGCAGCGGCACATTGCCCAGCCCGTGAATGCGCGCCACAAAAATGCCGCCCGCCGCTGGCCGCCACGCCGCTGTGCGGCGCGAAAAGCGCAGGTTCAGCGTGCGAAAGCCGTCGCCACGCCCGGGCGCGCTCTCTGCCAGCGCGCGCCCCAGCCGCCGCCCGTGCACCACGTGCCCGCTGATGCTGTACGGGCGCCCCAGCAGCGCGGCGGCGCGCGCCATGTCGCCCGCGGCCAGCGCCTCGCGCACGGCTGTCGAGGACACGCGCAGCCCATGTACTTCGTGTGAGTCCATGCGCGCCACCTCAAAGCCGTGCTGCCGGCCAGCGGCCTCCAGCATCGCCGCATCGCCCGCGCGCCGCGCGCCAAAGCGGAAATCGTCGCCGATGAGCACATGACGCACGCCCAGCGCGCGCCGCAGCACGTCGTCAATGAACGCCTCGGCGCTCTGCCCCGCCTGGCGCTCGTTGAAAGGCAGGATGACCACCTGCTCCACGCCGCACGCCGCCAGCGCCGTGAGCTTGTCGCGCAGCGTGCTGATGCGCGCCGGCGCCCTCTCGGGCTGGTTGAAGGCGCTGGCAAACCAGTCGCGCGGGTGCGGCTCAAACGTCAGCACGCAGCTTGGCACGCCGTGCCGCGCCGCCGCTGCGCGCAGCAGCGCCAGCATCGCCTGGTGCCCCAGATGCACGCCGTCGAAATTGCCAACTGTGAGCGCACATGCCGGGGCAATCTCCGGATGGCGCAAGCCACGAAATATCTTCATGGTGCGCGATTATCGGTGCGGCAGCACGACGCGCGGCACAACGGCGTGGTAGCCGCGCCGCGCGCGTGCGCTGATTTTGCAGACTTGGAGAACATGCAATGTATGTCAGGAAAATGGCCAAACTCTATGATTTGCCTTTATCTCTGAATAAAGCACCGGCTTTCACCAAACCTTTTGATTATTATGTGCCGGATTTACCCAGAGGCGCTGATTTTTTGCGCGATGCAGGCACTTTAAAAACCCATTCGCTTTGTCGGCAAAGCCAACAATCATTCGCCATCCCATCTACAGCGGTCTCATGGGTATATACATTTTTGCCGGCATCAATTGCCGGTAAGCAATCTCAAATATAGTGGGTATACAGAAATGCACCTCTGCACTCGCCTTACCCTGCCGCCAACAATGCGGCTGGTTCGTCGCTGGCGAGCACTTCTTTGGCCCATTCGCTCAATTGCGTGGTGTCGGCGTCCAGCACTTCCTGCTTGACCGCCAGCAGCCGCGAGGGGTGCATGGAAAAGTGCCGCAACCCCAGTCCCAGCAGCAGCCGCGTCATTGCCGCGTCGCCGGCGATTTCGCCGCACAGGCTCACGGGCTTGCCCTGCGCGACGCCTTCGGCAATGACGCCGGCAATCAGGCGCAATACTGCTGGGTGCAGAGGGTCAAACAGGTGCGCAACATCTTCATCTGTGCGGTCAACGGCCAAGGTGTATTGCACCAGGTCGTTGGTGCCGATGGACAAAAAGTCAACGTGCTGCGCGAATTGCCGCACCATGAGCGCGGCGGCGGGCACTTCAATCATGGCGCCGATGCGCACGGGGCCGCGGGCGATGCCACGCGCGTCAAGCTGCTCGTGCGCGCGGGCAATGAGGGCAAGCGCCTGGCAGATTTCGCTCACATGCGTGAGCATGGGCAGCAGCAGGTTGACGGCGCCGTGCGCGGCAGCGCGCAGGATGGCGCGCACTTGGGTCAGAAAGATGTCAGGCTCCGAGAGGCTCCAGCGAATGGCGCGCAGGCCAAGCGCCGGGTTCAGCCGCCGCAGCGCAGCGGCAGAGGCGGCGGCAGGGTGCGCTGCCTCCAGCGGTTTGTCGGCGCCGATGTCGGCAGTGCGGATGGTCACGGGCATGCCCTGCATGCCTTCGACGGCGCGGCGGTAGGCGGCGTATTGCTCCTCCTCGCCGGGCAGCTTGCCCTGGCGGTTCATAAAGAGGAACTCGCTGCGCAGCAGCCCCACGCCTACGGCGCCCACGTCAACGGCGGCGGCGGTGTCGGCAGGGCGCTCGATGTTCGCCAGCAGGGTGATGTGGCGCCCGTCGCGGGTGATGGCCGGGGTGTTTTTGAGGCGCGCAAGACGCTCGCGCTCAATCTGGTGCTGGCGCTGCCTGAAGCGGTAGTCGCTGAGCTCGGCTGGGGTGGGGTTGGCGATGACCAGCCCGGCGTCGCCGTCAATGATGAGCCACTCGCCCGCGTGCACCACTTCGCTGGCGCGCCGTGTGCCCACCACCGCCGGAATGCCCAGAGAGCGCGCGACGATGGCGGTGTGGCTGGTTTTGCCGCCGGCGTCGGTGACAAAGCCGGCAAAAAGACCTCGGCGAAACTGCAGCGTGTCAGCGGGCGAGAGGTCGCGGGCGACGAGTGCCAGCGGCGCCGCTCCTTCCCCGGGGGCAGCGGCAGCTTGCGCGCGGCGGCTGCGGCGGCTCTGCCCCTGCAGCCAGCGAAGCATGTGTTCGGCCACTTGCTCCATGTCGGCTTTGCGCTCGCGCAGGTAGTCGTCGGGTATTTCGTCGAACTGGCGCACCACCTCTTCCAGATGGCTGGCCAGTGCCCATTCGGCGTTGTAGCGGCGCTCGCGCACCCACGCCTCTACGCCCTGCGCGCTGACCTCGTCTTGCAGCAGCATGATGTGCACGTCAAAAACGGCGGCCACATCAGCGGGCAAGTCGTGCGGTGCGGCGTCGCGCATGTGCTGCAGGCGCTGAGCCACGGCGCTGCGCGCGTCGCGCAGGCGCTGCACCTCGGCGTCGACGGCAGCGGCGTCGATGAGGTAGTGCGGCACGTCGCGCCGCAGGCTGCGCACCAGCTCAGCGCGCCCAATGGCGATGCCGCCCGATACGGCGATGCCGTGCAAGGTTTCGCTCATCGCTTGTCTCCTGTGTTTTTGTATTGGCAAAAAAAGAAAAACCGCCCTGTGCGGGCGGTTTTGGGGGCGCCGCTGATGCTGCGGCGCAGATCTACACCAGGAAGCTGCCGTTGTCAGAGGCTGCTTGCTGCGGCTGCGTGGAAAGAGGCTGCGCTGCCGCTGGCTGCGGCACTGATGATGGTGGCGGTGGGGTTTGCGGTGCGGGCGCTGGCTGCGGCGCAGATTGCAGCGGCGGCGTGATTGGGGTTGGGGCGTGTGGCGTGGTTTGCGGTGCGAGTGCCAATTGCCCTGCATCCTGCGCCGGCGCCGGCTGCAAAGCGGCGGCGGCAGTCGTGTCCGCCAGCGGCGGCTCGATGAGGAACTGCAGCCGGTCTTTGCCCGCAATCCACAGCGGCGGCTTGCCGCGCCCGGTCCAGGTTTGCCCTGTCGCCGGGTCGCGGTATTTGGGCGGCACTTTTTGCCCGGCCAGCGGCGAAGCGGTGTGCCCGCCACCTGCTGCGGCGCCGCCTGTGCCGCTGCCCGTTGCCACTGCCTGTCCCGTGTAGCTGGCAGCCAGGCGGTTGGCCACGACCATCGCGTGCACCAGCGCGGCTTTCTGCGTTTTCAGTCGCGCGGCAAGGTGCTCCATTTGCTGCTCAATGGAGCGGATTTCCATAAAAATGGCCTGGATATCCGGCATCTCCGGC
>ONTY01000009.1 GCA_900320815.1 uncultured Pseudomonadota bacterium | reverse complement strand
CGAGAAGCTCTCGCGCCAGGACATTGCCAAGATGGTGGGCGCATCGCGCGAGATGGTCAGCCGTGTGATGAAAGATTTGGAAGAGCGTGGCCTTATCCGCACGCAAGAAGACGGTTTCATCGTCGTGCAGGAGCATCTGGACAAAATCAACGGCTAGCGCGTCGCCACCGCTGGCAGCAACACACAGTGCCAGCCCCTGTTGCCACAGGCCGCAGGGGCTGGCATTTTTTTGTGCTTCTTTGTGCGAGTGTCTGGGTATATCGTTGCTGCCCGCAATGTTTGCCGGCAATAGAATATTTGATTGTGGAGTATAGCAAAGCGCCCTTTGATTGGCATTCTGTGTTTCATGGGGTATATGAAGACTGCCGGCAAGAATAGCGGGTAATGTCATTATAAAGAACGGAGTATATACCTTGCTGTTTGTGGTGTGGGGGAGCAGTGCCTGAGAGTGGGGAAAAGCATGCCCGTGTGCACACCGCCGCGTTTTTTTTCCCGCCTCTTGCCCATTTGCTCGCATGTTGGACTGGGCGGACAGGCGTGGCTTGCGGTAAGGTTAGGGCAGCAGCTTGAACTTATCCGCGCAAGTCCTTGTTTTTCCTATGGCTTACTCACGCAACACACGCAATACACGCAACGTTTTCAACGCCGCTGGCGCGGCTCCCCGCAGC
Source organism: uncultured Pseudomonadota bacterium (assembly GCA_900320815.1). GTDB lineage: Bacteria > Pseudomonadota > Gammaproteobacteria > Burkholderiales > Burkholderiaceae_C > Ottowia. The sequence goes on along the minus strand of ONTY01000009.1, from coordinate 14,268 downwards.
GGGCTGATGCGCTTTGCCAGCGAGTTGGCGCTCACCGGTGGTTTTGTCGCCTTGGTATTCCTCGTCATGGCGTTGGCCAGCTACTCGCCGCAAGACGCGGCCTGGTCCACTTCTGGCCTTGCCACAGGCAGCTTGCACAACCTCGCCGGACAGCCTGGCGCCTGGGTGGCCGATGTGGCGTACGTGCTGCTGGGCTACTCGGCGTGGTGGTGTGTGGCCGCTGCCGCGTTTGCCTGGGGCGCTGGCGTGCTGGCCTGGTTGCGTGGCAATGCGCGGCAGCGCATTGGTGCCGCAGCGCCCCGTGAAGAAGCCAACCAGCGGCGCTTTGGCGGACGCTTGGCGTTTTGGCTTGGGCTGGCGCTGCTGCTGCCTGCCAGCAGCGGGCTGGAGTGGCTGCGCCTGCACCGCCTGGACAGCGGGCTGCCGGGCAATGCGGGCGGTGTGCTGGGGCACCTGGGCGGGCAAGTGGCGGTGCAGTGGCTGGGCGCTCCTGGTGCCACGCTCGCCGGGCTGGCGTTGCTGGCGTGCGCGCTGGCGCTGGTGTTCCATTTTTCCTGGGGACGTTTGGCCGAGCGCATTGGTGCGCTGGTGTATGGCGTGCTGGGAGCGCCGCGCCAGCAGTTGGCGGGCGCGCAAGACGCTTGGCACGGCGCACGTGCGGCGCGCGAGCGTGGGCAGGCGTTGCGCCAGGAGCGCGCCGCCTTGCAAGAGGGGCTGGAAGAGGGCATGGCGGAAGGGCTGTCACCCGCGTATGCCGACTCGCAGTTTGACGCCGGGCATATCTCGCAGTTTTCGCCGGAGCCTGTGGCCAGCGGCATGGCTGACGGTGTGCCCACCTTCTTGCAGTCTGGGGCAGCAGCAGCGACGGGAGGCAACGGGCGTGTGGAGCCAGCTTTTGCCGTGCCGGGCGCAGCCGCCGGGGGCGCCGCATCGCGGGGCAGCGCCATTCCGGCGCTCTCCAGACTCTTTGGGCGCGAGCGCGCTGCGGCGCCGGTACCAGGAGCGCCGGTGCAGATGGCCGGCCCGATCGGAACGGGGGGGCGCATTGAACCTTCTTTTGAGTTTGGCGCCATGCCGCAGCCATCCGTGCCCGCCTTCATGCAAGGGGGGGCGCAGCCGGGCGCAGCATTCCCATCTTCCGAGGGCAGAAGATGCGCCGGAGTTTGTGCAGAAGTTTGTGCCCAGCACCACATCAGATTTCGCTGTCAGCATCCAGGCGCAGCCGCAAACCGGGCGCTTGGTGGGGCAATTGACGCACCGTGGCCCTTGGCAGCCGCCGGTGCCAGAGAGCCAGAGCGCGCGCCGTGCCCGCCCGGCCTGGGAAGACAGCACCGCCGGAGAGGAAGAAGCCGCAGCTGCCGTCGTGCCTCCTCCCTCTTTTGCTGCGCCGCAGCCGCCCATGCGTCGCGCACGCCCGGCTTGGGAAGACAGCCGCGCAGCGGCAGAGGCAGAAGATGACGCTGCCGCTGCGCCCGCGTTCATGCAGGGCGTGAGCGTGACGGAAGAGGCGCCTGTTGCCGCCGCCGCTCCCGCGCCCCAGGCGGCGCAGCCCACCCCTACCTTTATGCAGGAGCTGCGCCAGCGGCAAATGCAAGGGCAGCACGAGAGCGGTGATGCCCCTGCGTCGCTGCAGCCGGGCGAGGGCTTTTTCACTGGGGTGGACGTGGTGCAGCCCGCCCGCAGCGACGTAGCCGACGATGACAACGCCGCCGCCTGGAGCGCATGGGAGGCAAGCGAGGCAAGCAACGCAGCACAAGCTGCCGCGCACGCTGCGCCGCAGCAGTGGATTGCCAGCAACTTTGGCGCCGGCGTTGCGGCGCCGCAGCCCGGCGCAGGCGGCGTGCGCACCAGCGGTGGTTGGGGCAGCGCCAGCGACGCCCTCTCGCAGGCGCTGGCCGGTTATGCCGCTAAGCGGCCTGCCGCACCGCAGTCCGCCGCTGCCGCAGCAGCAGACGGGGTGGCGCACTCGTCCTGGGGCGATGGCGACAGCAACAGCAACACCAGCCTGCCGCCGCTGACCTGCAACATCCCCTCCACCTGGGACGGCAGCGACGAGGCCGAAGGCGATGAAGCCGCAGCCAGTGCGCCGCCGCACTTGCAGCAACCCGGCGGCAGTGCCACTGCTGCTGCCGCCCCCGCTTTCCCGCCCATTTGGGGCGTGGAGGCGGCAGGGCAGGGCGGCAGCCAAGGCAGCAACTCCTGCGCCCAAAGCTGGCAGCAGCAGCAGACGCCGTCCCAGCAGTCGCCCGTGCCGCAGTTCTACGACGGCCCCGCACCGCTGCCACAACTCAATTTGCTGGACGCTGCCAGCGACCAGGGCGAAGCCGTCACTTTTGAGACGCTGGAACTCACCAGCCGCCTGATTGAGAAAAAGCTCAAAGACTTTGGCGTGCACGTCAAAGTCGTCGACGCCGCGCCCGGCCCGGTGATTACGCGCTACGAAATTGAGCCGGCGCCCGGCGTCAAAGGCTCGCGCATCGTCAACCTGGCCAAAGACCTCGCGCGCTCGCTCTCGCTGGTATCCATTCGCGTCATTGAGACCATTCCAGGCAAGAACTGCATGGCTCTCGAGCTGCCCAACACACGCCGCCAGAGCATCCGCCTCATTGAAGTGCTGGACTCCGAGGCGTATCAAGATGCCAAGAGCTTGCTCACCGTGGGGCTGGGCAAAGACATCATTGGCCGCCCCGTTGTCGCAGACCTGGCGAAGATGCCGCACGTACTCGTGGCCGGCACCACTGGTTCGGGCAAATCCGTGGGCATCAACGCCATGATTCTCAGCCTCCTCTACAAGGCCGACCCCAGCCAGGTGCGCCTGGTGCTCATTGACCCCAAGATGCTGGAGATGAGCGTCTACGAGGGCATTCCGCACCTGCTGTGCCCCGTGGTCACCGACATGAAGCAGGCGGCCAACGCCCTGGCCTGGTGCGTGGACGAGATGGAGCGCCGCTACCGCCTGATGAGCCGCATGGGCGTGCGCAACCTCGCTGGCTACAACGCCAAAATTGCCGAAGCCAGCGCGCGGGGGCAGAGCATCCCCAACCCCTTCAGTCTTACCCCCGATGCGCCCGAGCCGCTGGTGGATTTGCCCAGCATCGTCGTCATCGTCGATGAACTCGCCGACCTGATGATGACTGCCGGCAAGAAGATTGAAGAACTCATCGCGCGCCTGGCGCAAAAAGCGCGCGCTGCCGGCATCTACCTGGTGCTGGCCACGCAGCGTCCCAGCACCGACGTGCTCACCGGCCTCATCAAGGCCAACGTGCCCACGCGCATGTCCTTCAAAGTCGCCAGCTACACCGACAGCCGCATCATTTTGGACTGCGCCGGCGCTGAAACCCTGCTGGGCATGGGCGACATGCTCTACAAACCCAACGGCGGCATTCCTGAGCGCGTGCACGGCGCCTTTGTGAGCGACGACGAAGTGCACCGTGTCGCCAACTTTTTGCGCGCGCACAGCGCCCCCAACTATGTGGAGGGCGTGCTGGAAGGCGGCGTGCTGGACGAGGGCAACGGCGGCGGCAGCGCCAGCGAAAGCGAGGGGGCTGGCGGCGCCGAGCAGGACTCGCGCTACGACGAAGCCGTAGACGTGGTGCTCAAAACCCGCCGCGCCAGCATCTCGTGGGTGCAGCGGCAGCTGCGCATCGGCTACGGACGCGCCGCCCGCCTGCTCGACGACATGGAGCGCGCTGGCCTGGTCAGCGCAATGGACGAGCGCAGCCAGCGCGAAATCCTCGTGCCCGCCGGCAGCGAGGAAGAATGAAGCCATTGAAGACAAAGGTGGAGGGGAGGAAGGGAAGGCGGCACACACGCCGCCTGTGGATGGAGATGGAGTATGGGCGCCCCCGCACGGGGCGCCTTTTTTTGTCTTTTATTGATGGGTATTGTTTTATTGCCCGCTTGTTTTGCTGGCAATAGCTTGTTGAATCACTGGGTATATAGAGATGCTGGCGGCGACAGCAACGATGGCTCCACTCATATACCCGCTGATTTTTTCATTGTTTGCCCGCAGACTGCGCGGGTAAGCATCGATATACCAAAGAGTCTTGCGTTATTTTTTAGTCATCGTCCTGCTGCATGGCTTGCCATTCGGGGTCGGTGGCTTCCAGCTCGTAGCTGGCGGCCACGAGCGCCAGGCGGGCGATGACGCCGTGCATGTAAAAGCGGTTCGTCTCACCCGCAGCAGGGCGCAGGATGCTGGCGTTTTCCGCCATGTTCATGGGCACGAAGCGCGAGTGCGTGGCGACGCTGCACATTTCGTTGCTGTCGCCGCTGTGCTGGCAGTAGTAGGCGCCGACGATGTAGCGGTCAATGCTGTAGACCCACGGCTCGGCGGCGTCGTTGGCGATGCGCTCGCGTGTGGGCACGCCCTCTTGCAGCAGCGGGTGCGCGGGCAGCATGGCTGCGGTGATGTGGCGCGCGTCGTAGATGGTGTGCACGGGTGCGCTGCGTGGGCCGGCGTCGCTGGCCAGAAGCAGGCACGGGCGCTCCATGATGTGGTAGGTGCGGTATTTGCGGCGGATTTTTGCCAGCAGTGCGTCGGCGGCGCCACGTGTGGCCTCCAGGGCGCCGGCGCCTTTGTCTTCTGGCGCTTCGTACAAGGGCGCAAGCAGCCAGGGGTCAACACCAATGAGCTTGCCCAGGCGCTTGGCCGCGTCCATGTAGTAGCTGCGGTGGCGCGAGCGGCGGCGCACGCTCCAGCCCGCCTGCAGCGGCGGCTGGAGGTACTGGCCGGGCAACTCTTCCAGAATGCCCGGACTGCCGGCGCGCAGCTCGTTGCCCAGCAAGATGGTGCAGGGGTCAAAGCTTCCGGCCATCAGCCGCGTGCGTTCGCGCTCCACAGGCACAAGCTGTGCCGGAGCAGCCTCGCCGGGCAGCCGCAGTTCAACGCTGCGGCTGAGCGCCGGGTCAATGGAGCCGTAGCGCACGTCCAGCCCGGTCATCTGGAAGATGGTTTTCAGCCGCGCGAGGCTGGCGCATTCATCGGCGTCGGGCACGCCGTTTTCCGGCACGATGAGTAGGCGGCGCGCTTCGGGGCAGAGCTTTTCAATCACGGATTGCGCCGCCAGCACAGCCTGCGAGATGGTGTCTGCCGACAGCCGCTGCCAGCCGCGCGGAAACAGATCTACGTCCAGCGCGCAGAGCTTGAAGCCAGCGTTGTGGATGCGCGTGGTGGCATAAATCGGCGGGGTGTGCTCCATCCACTCCATCCGCAACCAGCGTTCGATGATGGGAGCCGCTTCAAGAATGCGTTCTTCAAGTTCGCTAAGTGGACCGGTCAGGGCAGTGATGAGGTTTGGAACCATAGCGGTTGGGTGAAAAGACGTATGCCGTCTGGAGGATGTGCGCGAGTGTAAAAGACCACATGCGGCACTTTGGTATTTAGTGCCGCCCCTGCCCCTCGCCCAACACCACCCATTTGAGCGAAGTCAGCCCTTGCACCCCCACCGGCCCGCGTGCATGGAACTTGTCGGTGCTAATGCCGATTTCCGCCCCCAGCCCGTATTCAAAGCCGTCGGCAAAGCGGGTGCTGGCGTTGACCATGACGCTGGCGGAATCCACGCGCTGCATGAAGCGCTGCGCGTTGCCCCAGTCGCTGGTGATGATGGCGTCGGTGTGGTGGCTGCCGTAGCGGTTGATGTGGCCGATGGCCGCGTCCACGCCCTCCACCACGGCGATGGCGATGATGGGCGCGAGGTATTCGGCGCGCCAGTCTTCTTCGGTGGCTTCTTGCAGGTCGGCTTTTTCAAGGGCGGCGGCGCGCAGGATGGCGAGGCTTTCGGCGTCGCAGCGCATTTGCACGCCCTTGGCGGCGAAGATGGCGCCGATGCGCGGCAGGAACTCGGCGGCGGCAGCGCGCGCGACGAGCAGCGTTTCCGTGGCGTTGCAGGGGCTGTAGCGCTGCGTCTTGGCGTTGTCGGTGACGGAAACAGCTATCTCCATGTCGCAGGGGGCGTCCACATAGGTGTGGCAAATGCCGTCCAGGTGCTTGATGACGGGCACGCGCGCGCCGGCGGCGATGCGCTCAATCAGGCCGCGCCCGCCGCGCGGGATGATGACGTCCACGTATTCCGGCATGGCGATGAGCTGGTCCACGGCGGCGCGCTCGGCGGTGGGCACGAGTTGCACGCCGTCTGCGGGCAAGCCGGCGTCCGCCAGCGCCTGGCGCACGAGGGCGGCCAGCGCCGCGTTGGAGCCGAGCGCCTCGCTGCCGCCGCGCAGGATGGCGGCGTTGGCGCTCTTGATGGCGAGGCTGGCGGCCTCAATCGTCACATTCGGGCGGCTTTCATAAATCATGCCGAACACCCCCAGGGGCACGCGCATCTGCCCGACGCGAATGCCGCTGGGCTGCTGGCGCAGGCCGGAGATTTGCCCAATCACGTCGGGCATGGCGGCGAGTTGCTCGCAGCCTTGGGCGCAGGTCTCCACGATGCGCTCTGTGAGGCGCAGGCGCTCCACAAGCGGGGCGGCAAGGCCGGCGGCCTCGGCTTTTTCCACGTCGGGCGCGTTGGCGGCGAGCAGGGCGGGCACATTGGCGCGCAGCAGCGCAGCAAGGCGCCGCAGTGCATCGGCGCGCTGGGCGGCGCTGGAGGCGGCCAGTTCAGCAGAAGCAGCGCGCGCAGCAGCGCCCATGCGCTGCATGAGGGTGGGGAGGTCGGTGGTGGTCATGGTGTGGTGTGAAAAGATGGGGTATATGATGGTTGCCGGCTTATGAAGCCGGCTATGGTGTGTTGATTGAACAGGTATGTGATGTGCGTCGCTGACTCAAATGCTCTTTGATTGCCGGCTATGAAGCCGGCAATGATGTGAGAGCCCCTACAAAAGCTGTGCTGCTGGGGATATGGTCTGATTTTTAAGAAGTTGCAGACTCAATGACAGAGCGAATGTGCTGCAGCATGTCTTCGACCTTGTCTGGTAATTTCGAAAAACATCAGTGGTTCTACATTTTCATCAGAGCCTATAAGATGGGTGTCGGGAAATGATTTAGGAAATCGTTTAAACTCGTGGCGAGAGTATCGCCCATCAGGATCCCATATGTTTCGCAGGCGATTCAATACTTGTACAGTTTGCGTTTCTATTGCGCCACCAAGCAGGGTGTTCATGCCAAAAAGGTCTGCTGCATCGATGCCTTCTATCTGTCAGCAATTTATACGGGCAAAAGGATATATACCCTCTGTTTGCGAGGTGTTTATTGATTCGGCGGGCATTCCTGGAAGCTGCGCCCGCCCAGCGCGTTGCCCAGCGCCTGCTGCGCGCGCTGGCGCAATTGCGGTGTGGCGCGGGGCAGACGCAGTGCCCAGGTGCGTGTGTCCTGGCCCATGCTGACGGGGACGATGCGCGTGCCGCCAACGCCGCGTGCGACGAGTTCGCGCATGCCGATCCTGGCGCGCTCTTCGCTGGAGTAGCGCCCCAGCGAGATGCCTGGCTCCAGCGCAGCGCCGGGGCGGTCGACGTCAATGCCTTGGGCGCGCAGTTGCGCGCGCAGCCGCGCGGCGGCGGTGTCGCTGGGCTGTTTGAGATAAACCATCCACAGCTGCTGGCCAGGTGGAGAGGTGGGGATGGCTTTCCAGCTTCCGGCGGGCAGGGCAGCGCCGGCGCGGCGGCGCAGCGTTTCGATTTGCCGCTCGTTGAAGCCGCCCGCTTGCAGGCAGACGGTGGGGGAGGGTGGCGGCGGTGGGGGTTTGGGGGCAGCGGCGGCAGTGGGCGTGGCTTCTTTGGGGGCAGGGGTGGCTGGCGGCGGTGGCGCTTCGGTGGCGGTTTCGGCGCCATCGTCTGTGGCAGCGTCAGGTGTGAGGCGAATGATGGGGATGGCGGCGACAGCGTCGCTGGCCTCAGGCGCTGCAGCAAGGGGTTCAGGCGCTTCGGCTTCTTCGGGCATGTCGCTGCTCTGTTGAACGACGATGGCCTGTGGCGCGCGCATGGTGGCTGCCGCAGGCAGGGCGGCGGCTGGCGCGTCGGGCAAGGGCGGGCCAAGGCGCATGGCCTCGGGGTGCAGCTGTTGCGCCAGGCGTTCGGGTTCAGATTGCTGGGGAGCGCCCAACCAGCCTTGCAGCCAGATGAAGCAGATGAGGTTGGCGGCGATGAGCAGGAGCAAAAGGGCGCGCGTCATGGTTGGGCGGGTGGTGTTGCAGGGGCAGGGCGCACGCTGACGGCGCCGCTGCGGATTTCGGCGATGCCGTGTGGGGTGCGCAGGCGCAGTGCGCCATCGGGGGCGACGCCGCAGGCGCAGCCCGTGGTGCCGTCGGAGCAGGTGAGGGTGCGCCCGGCCAGCGCATCGCGCGCCGCATAGCGCGCCAGCAGAGGGGCAAAGCCGGCACGCTCAAAGGCGCGCACGGCGGCTGTCAGGGGGGCGGCGCAGCGTGCCAGCACGGCGGGAGCGCTCTCGCCGGGCAGCAGATCCTCCAGCCAGGCAGGCTGCGCGCCGCTGGCGGCCAGGGCGGCAGCGGCCGCACTGCCGGCGGCGGGGGCGCGAAGGTTGATGCCGATCCCAATCACGGCGCAGCGCGGGGCGCTTTCCCCACCGCCGCCGCTGCTGGCAGTTTCAATGAGGATGCCGGCGAGCTTGCGCGTGCCAATGTGCAAATCGTTGGGCCATTTGATGCGAATGGCAGGGTGCAGGGCTTCGGCCAGCGCCAGCCCCACGGCCAGCGACAGGCCAGACCAATCCCTGCCCACCAGTGGCAGCGCCAGCGAGAAGGTGAGTGCGCCATCCGGCTCCGCCACCCAAGCGCGCCCCATGCGTCCACGGGCGGCGCTTTGCCGCCGGGCGATGAGCAGCGTGGGCGGCAAGCTGCCGGCGCGCGCGCGGCGCAGCAGCGCGCTGTTGCTGGAGTCCACCTCATCGACCATCTCCACGAGCACGCCGCCAAGCTGCGCGCGCAGTGCCGCGAGTGCTTCGGGCCAATGTGCGGCGGCGGTGGCGCTCATGTGTTTTCCTCCTCACCTGTGGCATCAGGCAGCGCCAGCATGGTGCCTCGGCACTCTGGGGCGCCGCAGCAGCAGGCGTAGTCGGCTTTGAGTTCCTCGGTCAGCGGCTCATCGACCACCAGGCCGTAGTCAAAGCTCAGCTCCTCGCCCGCTGCGATGGGGTGCAGCGCGTAGATGAAGATGCGCCCCGCTTCCTCCACCGCCTCGCAGTTGGGCGCGCACGAGTGGTTGATAAAGCGCGCGCTGTTGCCGCCGTGCAGCGCGTCAATCACCTCGCCGCCTTCAATGTGGAAATAAAACGTGTGGTTGGGCTGCGTGGCATCGTGCGGGTGGCGGCGCTGCGCTTCCTCCCAGCCAATGCGCTCGCCCGTGTATTCAATGATGCGCTCGCCTGCCGCAATGGGGCGCAGCGCAAACACGCCCCTCCCGTGCACGGGCGAGCGGCGCACCTGGATGCGGCGGCTGGAGGGCGCCTTTGGGGCGGCGGGGACTGCGGCTTTGTGGTTCACGGGCAAGAAAAAGTTTGCTAGGGTTTTATGCGTGCGCGCGCGGGTGCCTGGCGGTGTGCCGGGGCTGGCGCGCGTTTTTTTGCTGCGCCGCCGCATCCTAAGCGGGAGCGGCGGGCAACGCTGCAAATTCTAAGAATCCGAGAACACACGCACCCATGAAAACCCTGGTTATTGCTGAAAAGCCCTCTGTGGCGCAGGACATCGTGCGCGCGCTCACGCCGCAGGCGGGCCGGTTTGAGCGCCACGCCGAGCACTTTGAGAGCGACGCCTACCTTGTGACGAGCGCCGTCGGGCACCTGCTGGAAATCCAGGCGCCCGAGGCGTATGAGGTCAAGCGCGGCAAGTGGAGCTTCGCGCACCTGCCCGTGATTCCGCCGCACTTTGATGTCAAACCCGTGGAGAAAACGCGCACGCGGCTGAACGCCGTGGTGCGCCTGGCGCGGCGCAAGGATGTCGGCTTGCTCATCAACGCCTGCGACGCCGGGCGCGAGGGCGAACTCATCTTCCGCCTCATCGAGCAATACGCCTTCGAGGGCAAGCGCGCCGCCAAGCCCGTGCAGCGCCTGTGGCTGCAGAGCATGACGCCGCAGGCCATTCGCGAGGGCTTTGAGCACCTGCGCAGCGACGCGCAAATGCAGGGGCTGGCCGACGCCGCGCGCAGCCGCAGCGAGGCCGACTGGCTCGTGGGCATCAACGGCACGCGGGCGCTCACCGCCTTCAACTCGCGCGAAGGCGGCTTTTTCCTCACCACTGTCGGGCGCGTGCAAACGCCCACGCTCGCCATCGTGGTGGAGAGGGAAGAAGCCATCCGCCGCCATGTGGCGCGCGACTACTGGGAGGTTCACGCCACTTTTGCGGCGGAAGCGGGCGAATACACCGGGCGCTGGTTTGACCCCGCGTTCAAAAAAGACGCGGCAGACGCCGAAAAGCGCCCCGAGCGCCTGTGGAACGCCGCAGACGCCGCGCGCATCGCCGCTGCCGTGGCAGGCGCGCCAGCGGCAGTGCGCGAAGAAAGCCGCCCCAGCACGCAGGCCAGCCCGCCGCTGTTTGACCTCACCTCCTTGCAGCGCGAAGCCAATGGGCGCTTTGGTTTTTCCGCCAAAACCACGCTGGCGCTGGCGCAAAGCCTGTATGAGCGGCATAAAGCCCTGACGTATCCGCGCACCGATTCGCGCTGCCTGCCAGAAGATTATCTGGGCGTGGCAAAAAACACCTTTGAAATGCTTGCCGCCAGCGATATGGCGCACCTTGCCCCACACGCGCGCCATGCGCTGGATGAGGGCATGGTGCGCAAAAGCCGCCGCATTTTTGACAACAGCCGCGTCAGCGACCACTTTGCCATTATCCCGACGCTGCAGCCGCCTGGCGCACTGTCGGAGGCAGAGCAAAAAATCTACGACATGGTCGCGCGCCGCTTCATGGCGGTGTTTTACCCGGCGGCGGAATATCAACTCACCACGCGCACCACGAGCGTGGAAAAAGCGGGTGAACAATTCCATTTCCAAAGCAATGGCAAAGTGCTGATGAAAGCCGGCTGGCTTGCTGTGTATGGCAAAGAAGCTGAGGCGCAAACGCAGCGCCCCGGCGCGCAGCCCGAACGCACCCTGCCGCCCGTGCGCGCCGGCGAAGTGGTGCAGGGCGTGAACGCCGAAGCGCGCGCATTGCAAACCCGCCCGCCCGCGCGCTACAACGAAGCCACGCTGCTGGGCGCGATGGAAGGCGCGGGCAAACTGGTCAGCGCCGACGAGCTGCGCGAAGCCATGATGGACAAGGGCCTCGGCACCCCGGCCACGCGCGCCGCCATTATTGAAGGGCTGCTCACGGAAAAATACCTGCTGCGCGAAGGGCGCGAACTCATGCCCCAATCCAAGGCTTTTCAATTGATGACGCTGCTGCGCGCCTTGAAAATTGAAGAATTGAGCCGCCCGGAATTGACGGGCGACTGGGAAAAGAAACTCGCCCAGATTGAGCAGGGCACGCTTTCGCGCGATAATTTCATGCGCGAAATCGCCGCCATGACCAGTGCCATCGTGGAAAAAGCCAGGCAATACAACGAGAGCACCATCCCGGGCGATTATGTGCAGCTTGCTGTGCCGTGCCCGCACTGCGGCGGCGTGGTGCGCGAGAATTACCGCCGCTTTGCCTGCTGCGGAAAAGATGGCGCAAGCGAAGGCTGCGGCTTTTCCATCAGCAAAATTCCGGGCGGGCGCACATTTTCCGCCGAAGAAGCCGAGGCATTTTTGCGCGACGGGCGCATCGGTCCGCTGGAGGGCTTTCGCAGCAAACAGGGACGGCCATTTGTGGCAGAACTTGCGCTTGTCAAGGGCGAGGACGGTATCCCGAAGCTGGAATTTGATTTTGGCGAACGCGACGCGCAGCCCGGCGAAACCGTGGACTTGTCCGCTGCCCAGAGCCTGGGCGCCTGTCCAAAATGCGGCGGCGCCGTCAAAGCCTGGGGCAAGCAATATGTGTGTGAGCGCGCCGTGCAGGAGGCGCCGGCGTGCGACTTCAAAAGCGCGCAAACCATTCTGGAGCAACCCATTGCAGCGGAGCAAATGGCAAAACTGCTGGCCGACGGGCGCACCGACGTGCTCGATAAATTCATCAGCCGCCGCACGCACCGCCCATTCAAGGCGCGCCTGGTGTGGGACGCCGACGCCGGGCGCGTGGGCTTTGAGTTTGAACCGCGCGAAGGCGCCAGCGCGCGGCGTGGCGCCTGGAAAACAGCAGCAAAAACTGCGGTGAAAACCGCACGCAAAACTGCGGTAGCGAAAAAAACCGCAACCAAGACTCCGCGCAGCGGCAGCCTGCGCCCGAGCAGCACGCTTGCCGCCGTCATTGGCGACGGCGTCTATGGGCGCGGCGAAGTAATGCAAAAACTCTGGGCGTATATTAAGGAAAACAATTGCCAGAATCCACAAAATCGTCGCATCATCGTGGCCGATGCAAAACTCCGCCCCCTGCTTGGCGCCGATAGCGTGGATATGTTCAAACTCGCAGGTATTGTTGGCAAAAATCTGAGTGCAGGGTAAGCGTTGCGCCGCCATACTGCCGGCATGGTGTGTCGCTTGCCCGCGATATATGCGGGCAACACAGCGATACCAAGGAAAACTATGGCTGCAGTATGGCGTCGTTTTTTTTGAACTGGCGCCCCTGGCTGGGGCATTTTTTGTTGTTTACAGGAGAGCAGGATGGGCCTGTACTGTGTGTATTTCAATGATCAGTTTGGCGGGCGCGCGGCGCTGGCCGGATATGTACAAACGCGCTTTGGCGTGCAACTGGGCATGGATTGGGGCGGTGGGCTGCCTGTGGGTGAACATGTCTCCGATGCGCTGGATGCCGCGTTGGGCGCTGATGATGGGCAATTTGTCGTGTGCACGCCGCATATTGGAGGCGGCGGGCACTGGAGTGTGCTGATGGGCGGCGCGCAGCAATGCCTGGAAGTCAATTACGGCGATATTGTCGCGCAGCTTTCTGCCGCTTCTGCTGGCGGGCATGTGCTGCTGGCATGCCCGCTGCAAGCTGGCGCCTGGTTTGAATATCACACCGGCGGCGCGCTGCAGCGCCGCTGGGCAGGCGCCTCCGGTGTGCTGCACGCCAATATGGGGGTGCCGCTCAACAGTTTTGATGCTGATTTTTTCGGTGCCTATTTTGACGATGACGCTCACGAGGACAGTGATATTCTGATTGAATTGGCACACAGCGCCACCGGCATATCCCTGGATGATTTGCGCGCGCCTGGTGCGCTGTGTCCGATTTTTTGATTTTTTTCACCGCAGGCACAGCCACACCGATGCTGTGCTAGAATATGTCTTGTTCGAAGCGGCGGGAGAAGAACGGGTAAATGTGGGCGCTGCGCTACATTCGTGCATTATAGAACACTCTTCGAACACTTTTGTCCCTGTCAACCATTTTTTTTACGCCTGTGTGGTTTGCGCCACGAGCCGCAGCACTGGATTGGGCGGAGGCAGCGGCTGCACCCAGCGGTCAGCTTCCGCTAAAACCACCGCCGCCAAGCGGGCTGTGACTTTGCCACCACGCCCGATGACCTCATAGCGCGCAATATTGCTGCGCCCATGCCCTTGGGGCAGTTGTTGCACACGGTGCCAGCCAGCGCGCAGAAGTTCGGCTTGCACTTTGAGAGCAGCGTCCGCACCCGCAAGGCCAGCTTCGCTGGCATAGCGCCGAAAGATGAGCGGCGAGACAAGCGCGATGCCTTCAGGCACAAAGTGCACAGGTGCACCCGCCTCGTTGTAGGTGATGGCTCGGCCTGCCAAGCCTTGCTGGAGCCACTGCATGAAGGCCAGCGTAGTTTCACTCGGCTCGGCGCGAGGTTCTGCCATCGGCAGATCTGGAAGGCCGGCACGCTGGATTGGGCGCCTGGGCAAACATGCGACGCACACGCGTTTTGGCGGCGGGCTGAGTTGCTGCGCTCTTGCTGGATGAGGCGGAAAGTTGCGCGTTGTGCGGTGCGGCTTTGGTTGGCGGCGTTTTTTGCCGTGGTACAGCAAGGCTGGGCACTTTGAGTGCGCTGTCCTTGGCGTGTGTCGAGGATTCGGTGTTTTCCATCGCTTTCCTTGCTGGGTGCGTCTTGGAAGCTGGTTTGGATGGTTGACGGGCGGGCGGCAACAAAGGCAGCGCCGCGCCCTTCTTGCGCACCTGCCTGCTCGGGCTGGCGGCGCTGCGTGCGCTGTCTTCATCATCAAGAAATTCGGGAGCAGCGTCACCATCCTCTTCTGCGACGCTCTCGTATGCAGTGTCAGTGTCTTGGCCGCTTTCAGCATCAAAACCGTCATCAAAGCCATCAGTGCTGGCGCCGATGGCGATGACG
>ONTY01000012.1 GCA_900320815.1 uncultured Pseudomonadota bacterium | reverse complement strand
AGTTGTACGCCGCAGCAAGCGAAAGCTACGCCATCCACCGTCCGGGCGCCGCGCCGCAGCCGATTGAAAAAGCGCAATTCAAAAACTTGCAAAAATCCATTGAAAAAGAAGCCGCCGACGCTGCCAACGCCCCCGCACCACAACCCGGGCAAGAGCAGCCCACAGACACCACGTATCTCAGCATCGGCCACCCCGCCGCCAACCTCCAGCGCTGGCCGCACCTGCGCCTGGTGGACCTGCCGGGGCTGGGCGCAGGCAACGCGCGCCACAAACTCGCCATTGACGGCTACGCCAGCCGCAGCCTGGCCTACGTCCTCGTCGTCCCCTGCGACGAAGGCACCCTGAAAGAGTCCGTGCAAGCCGCCCTGCACGAACTCGGCGCACAGGGACTGCCCGTCATCTGCGTCATCAGCAAGTGCGACAAAAAGCCGCTTGAAGACATCGATGCCGTCACGCAGCTCATCACGCAGCACGTCGCAGCAGCACTTGGCCGCCCGCCGCTGCTCACGGTGCGCGCTGCGCGCGGCGACGCACAAGCCGTTATCGGCGCACTGGTGCAGCTTGAGCAGCAAGCCGAATCCATCTGCGGGCGCGCGCTTGGCCTGCCGCTGGCGGGCGTGCTGCGCGATGTGCAGCAGCGCCAGCGCACGATGCGCGACAAAGCCAAAAGCAGCGCCGAAGAGCTGCAAGAAGACAAGACGAACGCCGAGCGCGACGCTGCCGCCTTCGGCCAGCGCATCGCCGCGCGCAGCCAGGAGTTGCAAAGCGAACTGCCGCGTATCCACGCGCGCATCATGGACGACATGGAGCAAGCGCTCGCCGCACACACCGATGAATGGATTGACGCGCTGCTGGACAGGCGCACAGCCCAGGTGCAAACCCAGATGGAAAACACCGCCCGCCTCGCGCTGCAAGAAAACTTTGGCACAAGCGGTGAGCTTGCCCGCGCCCTGCAGGACTACCTTGAAGACCTGGCCGCCGACATGCCCGCCAGCCTTGACCCCGCACGCTTTGTCGAGCGCATCGCCATTGACAGCGTTGTCCTTCCAGAAAAGAGCAACAAGCACGCCCTTGAAGGCGCCGCCACAGGCGCCGCGCTCGGCGGAGCGCTCGCGCAGCTTCTCGCTGGGGAAGCCATCAAAAAAACCATACTCGTCGCCATTGCACGCACGCTCCCCACAATTGGCGGCCCCATCGGCTGGGCGATTTCTGCCGTGCTCACCATCATCGGTGGCTTTTTGGGCAAACAGCTCGACGAGGTGGAAGCGGCCAAACAGCGCGAAGCCGCGCGCGGCCAGGCGCGCAGCGCACTGGAAAAAGCGTACCAAGACGTCATCAGCGCCGTCGCCCCCAAACTGCTTGAAGCCATGCAGCAGAAGGCCGCCAAGGTGCAGCGCGCTGTTGAACGTGATGCTGACGCACGCTTGGCGCAATACACCAAAACGCTGGAACAAATCGCGCAGCTTCAGCAGCAGTCCGAAGCCGAACAGCAGCAACTCAAGGCTGACCTGGAGCAGACCAGCACCTGGCTGAACGCCGTGACCGCCTTCCCCGGCGCCACTGCCTGATGCCACGCCGCCGGGCGCCCCGCGCGCCCGGCCTGCTGACTCACCTTCACAGCACTTCCGCACCATGAACGCCACGAAAACCAGGCGTGCCAAGAGCGTCAACACACAGGGCGCCGCCACACCTTCCCCTGTATCTCCCGTGCAGCACGCACTGGACGAACTGCAGCAGCTCATTGACGAAAGACTGCCCACCCCCGCGCGCGAACACGTCCCGCCAGACCTGCCGGACACCTGGCGCGCACTGCACGCCGAAGCACAGCGCCTGCGCGCAGCCTTTGCCACCCCCATCCTCGCAGGCCGGGTCGTCGTCGCCCTTGGCGGCAGCTTCAGCGCCGGCAAATCCAGCCTCATCAACGCCTTGCTGGGCACGCGCCTTATGCCCACCGACATCACCCCCACCACCGCTGTGCCCGCCTACGCCATGCGCAGCAACGCCAGCCGCATTCAGGCACTCGGCGCCGATGGCGCACTGCGCGAAGTGTCCGCCGCGCAGCTGAAAAACTTCACTCACAACGCCAGCGACGCCGCCGCCGTGCCCAGCCTGCGCTCCCTCTACGCGCAGCAGCCAGACTTCATCTGGAGCAACCTCGCCCTGCTCGACACCCCCGGCTACAGCAGCCCCGGCGGTGCCGACGCCCACATGGCACGCACCTGGCTGGGCAGCGCCCACGCCATCATCTGGTGCGTGCCGGCGGACGCCGGCACCATCACCGACGATGACCTGAAACTCCTCGCCGCGCTGGACACAAAAAACATCCCGCTGGCCATCGCCATCACCAAAACCGACAAAAAACCGGCAGAAGACATCGGCTCCATCGCCGCCGTGGTGAAAGAAAAACTGCAGGAAAAAGGCTTCACACCGCAACACATCTGGCGAATTTCCACCCGCCGGCTCGATACGCTGCAGAACCTGAAAGCATGGCTTGAAACATGCAATACCACCCTCCCGCACGCCATCACACACCCTATCCACGCCGCCGCGCTGGCTCTGATACGCAATATCCGCAAATATCTATGCAGCACAGCGGAAAGTGACGCCTGGAATCCGCACCTGGAAGCAGAGCTGGAGCAATACAGCAGCACCGCAGCCCGCATTGCCCGGAGCGTGCAAAACCTGGAGAACGCCATCTGCCCCGCCTCTGGCGCCCTTTCACCCAAACACCCCGCCCTCATGGACGAAATACAAACCATGCAGCGCGCCTACGAACAGGCGCGCATCAGCGCCCAGCACAAACGAGAAAAACTCCTCGCAGAACTGGAGCGCCTGAAAAAGCACTTTCGAATCAATTCATAAACCACTGCACTTACCTTCACCATGACCAGCACCCTAACCACCAGCCAGCAATTTGACAAGCTCCTGACCAAATGGCAGGAAAGCGACTTCAGCGCCTTCCCCGGTGCGCAGTCATAAGTCGCTGTAGGGGCGGGCCTTGTGCCCGCCCATGCGCCAATGCACACGCAAAAAGGGCGCCCACAAGGGGCGCCCCTACAGCCCCATCACCCACTTTCAATCCACCCTGACATCCCATATGAGCACCACCCTCCAAGAACCCTCCCCCGTGCAGCACGCATTGGACGAGCTGCAGCAACTCATTGACGAAGGGCTGCCCGCCCTCACGCGCGAATACGCCCCGCCCGGCCTGCTGGACACCTGGCACGCCATGCACGCCGAAGTGCAGCGCCTGCGCGAAGCCTTCACCACCCCCGCCCTTGCAGGCAAAACCGTCGTCGCTTTGGGCGGTGGGTTCAGCGCCGGCAAATCCAGCCTGGTCAACGCCCTGCTGGGCGCGCGCCTCATGCCCACCGACGTTGTCCCCACCACCGCCGTGCCCGCCTACGCCATGCGCGGCGCCGCTGCCCGCATTCAGGCACTTGCCCCCGATGGCACGCTGCGCGAAGTATCCGCCGCGCAGCTGAAAAACTTCACCCACAGCGCCAGCGACGCCGCCGCCGTGCCCAACCTGCGCGCCCTCTACGCGCAGCAGCCAGACTTCATCTGGAGCAACCTCGCCCTGCTCGACACCCCCGGCTACAGCAGCCCCGGCGGTGCCGACGCCCACATGGCGCGCACCTGGCTGGGCAGCGCCCACGCCATCATCTGGTGCGTGCCGGCGGACGCCGGCACCATCCCTGCCAGCGACCTGGAGTTTCTCGCCACGCTGGACAAAAAAATCCCGCTGGCCATCGCCATCACCAAAACCGACAAAAAACCGGCAGAAGACATCGACTCCATCGCCGCACTGGTGGAAAAAACCCTGCGCGAGCACAGCTTTGCGCCACAACACATCTGGCGCATTTCTGCCCGCCAGCCGCAGGCGCTGCAAGAGCTGAAGGCATGGCTGGAAAAACACGACAGCAAAACCCCGCGCAGCCTTTCCAGCACCACTCTTGCCCTGGTGCTGCACATTCAGGCTCAAATGTATGAATACATGGAAAAAACCACTTCCCTGGATGAATGCAACCTGCCTCGCGCGGTGCTTGCCCCTGGGCGCAGCACCAGCGCAGGAGGCGGTATCAGGGTATTTTTCAATGAAAAAACAGGCAAGTTTGAAGACTCGCCACCTCCCTCTTCACCCAGCCCCAGTCCTGCCAAACCTGCCCCCGAAACCGCTGACATCATGCGCCGCCTCAAAAACCAGACCGACCTGTTCACCCTGCTTTTCCCGCCCATTTTTGAACGCCTCGCGCAAGCCGTTGATGCCGAACAGGGCAGCGACTCCAGCGACACCCAGGCAGCCAAGGCATTCATGGACGCCAACCCCAAAGAAAGAGCCACCATCCTGAAATTCATGCAGTTTGCCGGCAAAGAAAACCATGTGCTGAAAACCACGCAGGAAAACATGCTCTTTATCCGCCGCCTGGAAGAAGTGCAAAAATCATACGCCGCTGTCTGCAAAAACCACCGTTCGCGCCAGCCTGTCTGGGGCATCAACCGGTTTATCTTTGGCACCAAAATACAACTGGACGCGACAGAACTCCAGCGCAGCATGCAGGAAGCGGCAAAAGAGGAAGGCATCTCCGCCGTTGCAAACGCTTGGGCTTGCGTAGCAATTTGAAAACTTCCGGGCATGTCTTTTTTCCCATTCCTGCGCTGAACATTTGAGGCACAAACCATGACAAACGAACAATTCACCCAACTCCTCCAGAACTGGGAAGCTGACTTCAGCGCCCCGGTAAGCGAACTGCGCGGCATCCTGAAAAACTACCGCAAAGAGCAGCAGCGTTTTGCCTCCCCCGAAGAGCTGAACCTGCGCATCGGCATCATGGGGCAAGTCAAGGCCGGCAAAAGCACCTTTCTCAACGCCCTGCTGTTTGACGGCAAACCCATACTGCCGCAGGCCGCCACACCCAAAACCGCCAACCTCACGCGCATCAGCTATGGCGAGCAGTGGCAACTTGTCGTGGACTATTACAGCCGCGAAAACTGGGACAAACTGCGCCGCACCGCCGAAGCTGCCGAAGCAAAAATGCAGGCAGCGGCACGGGCGGCAGAACAAGCCGCAGCGGAAAAGAAGCGCGGCAATGTTCTTTCAGATTTGAAACATGCCGCCAAAAAACTGCTTGCCCCCGCCCCCGCGCCCGCCACCCTGGACGGGCGCAGCAAGGCGGCGCACGAGCTGCTGGCGCTGGCGCAGAAAAACCTGTCCCAAGAGGAAATTAAGCGCCTGCTTGACAAAAGGAAGGAAACCATCACCGTGGGCAGTCTGGACGAACTCCTGACACGCATGAATGATTATGTTGGCAACAACGGGCGCTACACCCCGCTGGTGGAAATGACCCACCTGCTCATGCCGCTGCCCGAATTGCAGGGCTTTGACGTGATTGACACCCCCGGCATGAACGACCCCGTGCAAAGCCGCACTGAAAAAACCAAAGAGGAAATGGGGAAATGCGCCGTGGTGTTCTTCCTCAGCCGCACCAGCCAGTTTCTGGATGAAAAAGACTTGGAACTGCTGGTGCAGCAGATTCCCGGCGGCGGCGTCAGCCGCATTGTGCTGGTGGGCGGGCAGCTTGATTCCACCATGCTGGAAGTCGGCTGGGACCGCGATAGCCTGCAAGAAGCCCTTGCCAGCGTGCGCGCATCCCTTGCCAAGCGCGCCACCACCAATATCCAGCCCTACGTGCAGCGGTATGAAATGGAGGGGCTTGCCGGGCGTGCCGCCGCGCTGCGCAGCATGATGGCGCAGCCCCTTATTCTGGCCAGCACTTTTGCCCACGGCTTTGCCACTTGGCCACGCGCGCAATGGGAGCAGGACAAAGCCATGTGCCACGCCTATGCAGGCATTAATGACATGGCGCGCCAAAGCTGGGGGCTGCCGGAATTGAGCCGCGAGCAGTGGCTGGACATGGCAGGCTTTGCGCCGCTGCGCGCCGCCTACGAACACGAAAAGCGGCGCAAGGAACAAACACTGCAGGAGAAAAAACAAAACCTCGCCGCCAACACACGCCAAAGCCTGACAGAGCAACTCGACGACTGGCGCAAAAACCTTGCAGGAAAAATTGACACGCTCCGCGACAGTGATTTGAAAACACTGCAAGCGGCACAGGCAACAATGGCCGGCCAGCTTCAGGGCATCAGCGCCGCCCTTGGCTCCATTCTTGGCGAAGCACTGGAACACGCACAGCAGCAGGCCGATGCACTGCGCCAGGATTTGAACGCTGACCTGCAGCGCGGCGCCAAACTGCGCACACGCACAAAAACGGAAAAATACCAAGAATCACGCAAAATCAGCACCACAAGATGGTACAAACCCTGGACGTGGTTTGACGATGATAAAATCGTCTGGGAAACCTACACCCGCAGCCATGAATATATTGCCGTGGCTGACGCCATAGAAAGCGCCACAAGCTATGAGCGCCGCACCGCGCAAAGCATTGAAGACGGCTTCAATTCATTGCTGGACAAGCGCGCCCTGATTCGCCGCCTGCGCCAGGAACTGGAAAAAGTCATGGAAAGCGAAAACAGCAGCGCCAGCCTTGAGCGCAGCTTTTTGAAAAGCGCCCTGGACAATGCGCTCAAACAACTGCAATGGCCGCCGTTTGAAATGCCGCGCACCAACGCGCAGCGCGTGCGGCAATCCATCGCGCAGCACTTCGCCAAAGCGCAGGATGGCGGATTCTTCGGCACATTCTTCGGCACATCATCGGGCGACTTGCCCGATGAAGAAGTGCGCGACAGCAGCGACAGGAAACGCCTGCAAAAAGCGCTGGCTGAAGTGCGCCGCGACATGTATCAGCGCCTGCTTGGGAGTTTTGATGCCCTGTCCGCCATCGTCTTTGCGGCGCTGAAACAGGTGCAAACCGACTTGCATGCAACCCTTTCCCGCTCGCTGCAGCAGGCGCTTGAGCAGGCAGAGCGCGACTTTGCCGACAAGGAGCAGCAGCTCGTGCGCTACATGTCCCTGCACCAGACGCTGCACGCCACGCAGCAGGACCTTGATGCTCTGCTGACGGTATAAGCAACAATGCCCGCATACCTTGCGGGTAATACAGCATTGATTGCATGGGTATCTGTAGGGGCGCGATTCATTGCACCTGCTCTGAAACGCGCGCCCCATTGCAGCGCAGCACGGTGTCCAGCAGCAGGCGCTCGAGAATGCTGAAATCAACGTCCTGTGGCGCAAAGGCAGGCGTGTTTTCCAGGCGCGTCAATTCACGCTCAAGAAAAGCATTAATGATGGGCAGCGACGCGCCATATTCGGCCTCTACAGCGCAGCGTTTGATGGCAAGAAGCTGCGCGATGGCGTCGCGCAGTGCGGCATCGGTGATGATGGCATCCACCAGTTGCTGAAACGGCATGGGCGCCACGCCCCTGCCCTGCTCTATCCACAATGCCGCCAGCGTGGGGCGCAGCACATAAAGATATTTTTTCAGCCGCACAGTTTCGCCGCGCAGATATTCGCGGTAATTCTTGTGCGCCATGCTGATGTAGTGGTGAAACGTGTGCGCTGGCTGGTGCACTTGCCGCGCGGCGTCGCGCAGGGCGGCGAGAAACTGCGCATCGGCGCGATAAACAATGGGCGAATCAAGCCATTCAATGAGGGTGGCGTTGCCCTTGCGCAGCAGACCAAGGGCCTTGCGCAGTTCCCAGCCGCCCACGTCCAGCGCGCCGGAAATGGGCTGCTCAATCACATCACGCTGCGCGCCCAGACGGAAATACCAAGGCAGGCGGTGCACATAGAGAAAACGCACATCATAGTCGCTGTCTGGCGAGGCAAAACCCCAGCCACGGCTGCCGGATTCGCAGGCGTAGAGCACGCTTACATCGTGCTCTTTTTCAATGGCGTCCAGCCGCGCGAGTATTTCAGCGCGCATTTCAGGGGCGATGGGGTTGGTTTCAGACATATCAAGATGGTAAATTTTCCGGTTTACACTCATCGGCTTCCAACTGGCGCCCTTGAAGCCACATAATACCTTCTACATCCTCTCCCAAACGCGGCACGTAGCCTTGCAGAGCGTATTCCGATGCGTAGACAGGCAGGCGAAATACCTCATCGTCGTTGTCTATAGAGCGCATCAATACAAGTTCCAGGCGCCAGATTTTCTGCCCGCCATGCTCAAAAACCTCCAGTGCATCAATGACTCCCTGAAACTGGTAATCATCGGGTGCATCATCATGCTTGTGGACAGGCAGAAGCATAGCCGCTCCTGTCATGTGGATAGTGACGGGACGTTCTGCCTCTTGCAGCGTTTCGCCCGCTTCCAGCCTGTTCTGTTTTTCTATTTCCCACATTGGACCTTCACTGATTTCAAGAGTGCGCGTCTGTATGGGGCGCAGCCAGTAGGCTAAGCCAGCCAAGTGGTACGTGACTGTTTCCCCCACGCGCACCCATCGCGGACTTGCAAAATACATGGTGTCAAAAAAGCTGATGGATGCCTCACCAGACATGACACCACCATGAATCCAGCCTTCAATACCGTGCTTCCAAGGCTCAAATTTTTCAAAGGTAACATTGTGGGGAATTCCGTCGAGTACGACTGGATAAGCGCTAAACAACATCAGCGTTTTGTTCAATGAGTCTGTCACTGTCAGCGTTTGGGTGACCAAGTGCTCTCCTTCTGAACGCTGGCATATAACGTGTTCTGCGCGCTCTGTACCGCCACGCACATCTTCACAATCTGCTGCACATACCACGCGCCCATTTTTGGCAACGGGTATAACGATGTTTGCCAAGAAATCACTTTCTTCAGTGTTAAGCAGCGTTTCCCAATGGTTTCCGTGTGATGGCATGAGTTTCTCCAGTGTTGCCTAGTAGTTGCAGCGCGATAATAGTGCGCCATGTTTAACCCCGGAAAGCAGCCGGTAGTGCGTCCAGCTCAATTCGTGACGCAGCGCGTCACGAATTGGGAGCGCCTGATAGAACTGGCGCATGTAGCGCAGGTTTGAGGCATCAAACCCCGCGCCGAACTCCTGCGTCAACTGCTCGGCCAGCAGCGGCAGCAGGCGCTTGCCATAGGCGGCGCGCGCCGCGCCGCCCTGCTCAAACTCCACGATGTGGCGCCCCACCTGCCAGCAGGTTTGCACATGAAGCACATCCACGGCTTGCAGCGCCCGGTTGCGCGCATCGTGGATGAGTTGGCGCAGCGTGTCCAGCAGTGGCGCAATGCCGGCGGCAGCGGAGGGCTGCGCCAGTTCGCTGGCATGGCGTTTGGTGTTGTGACCAGCGGAACCGTTGATGTTGGTGGGCATGGGCTGCGAGGATAGAGCAAAGTTTTCAGGCCATGGGCACTCGGGAATACGGTGGCTGGCGCGTGCGCAGACAATACCGCGCCATGTTCAACATCGTTCTTGTGGAGCCGGAAATCCCGCCCAATACGGGCAATGTGATTCGGCTGGCGGCAAATACGGGCTGCGCGCTGCATCTGGTGGAGCCGCTTGGTTTTGCGCTGGATGATGCGCGGCTGCGGCGCGCGGGGCTGGATTATCACGAATATGTCGAAGTGCAGCGGCACGCCAGTTGGGGCGCATTTTTGGCGGCGTGCCAGCCGGCGCCGCAACGGGTGTTTGCGCTGACGACACGCGCTGCGCGCAGTGCGTTTGAAGCGGCGTTTGCGCCGGGGGATTGGCTGGTGTTTGGCGCCGAGTCGCGCGGGCTGCCGCAGGCGGTGCGCGAGTGGGTGCCGGCGGCGCAGCATGTGCGGCTGCCGATGCGCGCGGGGCAGCGCAGCCTGAATCTTTCAAACGCAGTGGCGGCAGTGGTGTTTGAGGCGTGGCGACAGTGCGGTTTTGCCGGCGCTGATGCTTAGATGGTATGTTCTTATTGCCGGCTGTTTGCGCCGGCAATGGAATGTAATATCAATGAGTATATGATGATTTTCAGAAACCCTCTTGATATGTCTTTGGTTGCCGGCTTGTGGTGCCGGCGATGAATTGATACTCCTACGAATCGCTGGTGACGCGCAGCACTTCTTCGCGGCTGGTGATGCCGGCGTCAATCAGGCGCTGGCCGTCGTCGCGCATGAGGGTCATGCCGCCAGCAAGGGCAGCGGCGCGGATGTCGGCTTCGGGGGCACGGGCGTGGATTTGGGCACGGATGTCGTCGCCCACGACCAGGAGTTCAAAGACGCCGCAGCGCCCCTGGTAGCCGGTGTTGCCGCACGCCTGGCAGCCTTCGCCGCTGTCTGCCTTGCCTGTGCCATCGCAGTGCGGGCAGAGTTTGCGCACCAGCCGCTGCGCGAGCACGCCAAGCAGCGAGGAGGAAAGCAGGAAGGGTTCCACGCCCATGTCCGCCAGCCGGGTGATGGCGCTGGCGGCGTCGTTGGTGTGGAGCGTGGCCAGCACGAGGTGGCCGGTGAGGCTGGCCTGGATGGCGATTTGCGCGGTTTCGATGTCGCGGATTTCGCCAATCATCACCACGTCGGGGTCCTGGCGCAGGATGGCGCGCAGCGCGCGGGCGAAGGTGAGGCCAATCTTGGCGTTGACCTGCGTCTGGCCCACGCCAGGCAGTTCGTACTCAATGGGGTCTTCGACGGTGAGGATGTTGCTTCGCGCCGCGTCCAGCCGCGCAAGGCTGGCGTAGAGGGTGGTGGTTTTGCCGCTGCCAGTGGGCCCGGTGACAAGGATGATGCCGTGCGGCTGACTGATGAGGCGCTCAAAGCGCGCCAGCACGCTGCCCTGCATGCCCACGGCTTCCAGGCTTAGGCGGTTTTCGCTTTTGTAGAGCAGGCGCAGCACGGCGCGCTCGCCGTGGGCGTTGGGCAGGGTGGAGACGCGCACGTCAATGGCGCGCTCGCCAAGGCGCAGGCTGATGCGGCCGTCTTGCGGCAGGCGTTTTTCGGCAATGTCGAGCTGCGCCATGATTTTCAGCCGGCTAATCAGCGCGGCGTGCAGCGCGCGGTTGGGGCGCACGACTTCGCGCAGCGCGCCATCGACGCGAAAGCGCACGCTGGAATGGCGCTCGTAGGCTTCAATGTGGATGTCGCTGGCGCCGTCGCGCGCCGCCTGCGTGAGCAGCGCGTTGAGCATGCGCACGATGGGGGCGTCGTCGGCGGATTCGAGCAGGTCTTCAACGGCAGGCAGCTCCTGCATGATGCGCGAGAGGTCGGCGTCGGACTCCACCTCGCTGACCACCGCTGCGGCGCTGCCGCCGCCTTGCGCGTAGGCGGCGCTGATGCGCTGGGCAAGCTGCGCGGCGCCCATGTGCTGCAGCATGACCTCGGTGAGGTGCGCTGCCGCCGGACGTCCGTCGTGCCAGAGCACAAGGCGCTGGCCGTCGTCTTCCAGCAGCAGCCGCGCGGCGCGGGCAAAGGCGTAGGGCAGCGGGTAGTGCATGGCGCGCTGTCTCTCTTGTCTTTGTCAGTTGCCAGAGCTGATGGGGGTGCCGTAGTAGTTGCCTTCGCCAGACACGGGCATGTGCGGCATGCCGTCGGCGGCAAGCGGCGAGGGCGCGGCGCGGCGCACAGCACCAGGCGGCGGCTCTTGCGTGGGGGCGAGTTGCGGCAGCACAGGGGCGTGGTTGATGCTTAGCACGCTGCTGGGCTGGGGCTGGGCGGCCAGCTGGCGGGTGCGCAGCAGGTCGTAGCGATCCAGCGAGTAGGCCTCGGTCGCGGCGGCGTCGCGCACGATGACGGGGCGCAAAAACACCATGAGGTTGGTTTTGATGTAGCTGCGGCTGCGGCTTTTGAACAGGTTGCCGACCACGGGAATGTCGCCCAGTCCGGGCACCTTGTCCTCAGACTGGGTGTAGTTGTCTTCCAGCAGGCCGCCGAGCACGACGATGGCGCCGTCGTTCACAAGCACGCTGGACTCGATGGCGCGCTTGTTGGTGGTGGGGCCGGAGGTGTTGGAGAGCGTGCCTTGCACCACGTCCGAGACTTCCTGGTAAATCACCATCTTGATGGTGCCGTCCTGGCTGATTTGCGGGCGCACGCGCAGCATCAGCCCCACGTCCTGGCGCTCATAGGTCTGAAAGGGGTTGACGCTGTTGGTGTAGCTGCCGGTGTTGGTGTAGCTGCCGGTGGGAATGGGCACGTTTTGCCCGACGATGATTTTTGCTTCCTCGTTGTCGAGCGTGAGCAGCGTGGGCGTGGAGAGCACATTGCCCGCGCCGGTGCTCTGGATGAAGCTGGCCAGCGCACCAAGTGCACCAGTGCCAAACGCAAGGTTGAAGCCTTGGTTTGGGTAGACGCTGGGCGTCCAGCCGTCGCTGCCGTAGTTCAGGAACTGCCCCATAAGCGGCAGGATGTTGGTCTGGTTGCTGCCGCTGTTGGCGGCGCTGGGGGTGGAGAAGTTGGTGCCCATCACGCCGACGTTGCCGCCGTGGCGCCCAAAGGCTTGCCACTGCACGCCAAAGTCAGCGGCGCGGTCGCTGCGCACCTCGGCAATCAGACTTTCCACAAACACCTGCGCGCGGCGCTGGTCGAGCATGTCGATGACTTCGCGCAGTTGCCGATACACCGGCTCGGGCGCGCTGATGATGAGCGAGTTGGTGGCCGGATCCGCCTGAATCTGCCCGCCTGTGGAGGGCTGGTTGTTGCCTGCGGCGTCAATACTGGGGCCGGCACTCAGGCTGCTGGAGCCGCTGCTGGTGGAAGAGGAGGTGGTGGTAGTGCGCGTTTGCGCAGCGGTGATGCTGGCGGCTGCTTGGGCGCCGCCGCCGCCGCTGCTGGCTTCACGCTCTGGCAAAGCGGCCAGCGCGGCGCGCAGCGTGACGGCGAGTTTGGTGGCGTCAGCATTTTTTAAATAGACGACGTGGATGTTGCCCGCTGCACTGCCGCCACGCGGGGGCTGGTCGAGTTTTTCAATGAGCTGGCGCGCCAGCGCCAGACGCGCGCGGTTGGCGGCGCGCACGATGATGGCGTTGCTGCGCGGCTCGGGCACCAGCGTGGTGCGAAAGGCGCTGCCGCCGCCTGCTGCGACCACCTGCGGCACCTGGCGCTGCGCGGTGCCATTGCCAGCGGCTGCGGGTTGCGCCATCAGCGCACTGCCGGCACTTTGCTCAATCAGCCGCGCGGCAATGGGTGCCAGGTCAGCAGCCACGGCATAGCGCAGCGGCACGATTTCCACATCCGTGGCCTGCGCCACGTCCAGCGAGGCGATGATGCGGCCCAGGCGGTCAAGGTTGTCCGCCCAGTCGGTAATCACCAGCGCGTTGCTGCCCGCGTTGACGTTGATGGTGTTGTTGGGGCTGATGAGCGGGCGCAGCACGGGCACCAGGTCAGCAGCGTTTTCGTGCATGAGGCGGAAGATGCGCGTCTGCATTCCGCCGCGCGCACCGCCGCCGCCCCGACGGCCAGAGGACGCCACCACCGAGCGGCTTTGCAGCTTGGCATCGGCCTCGGGCACCACCAGCGCCATGCCGTCGCGCTCAATCAAGGCAAAGCCCTGCATACGCAGCTGCGCGGCAAACAGCCCCATCGCCTGCGAGGGCGTTACAGGCTGCGTGCTCTGGAGTGTGAGCGTGCCCTTCACGCGCGGATCCACCACAACGCCCCGCCCGGTCAGCGTGGCCATCGTGCGCGCCACAGAGTCAATTTCAGCGTCCAGAAAGTCCAGCGTCACGCCCGCCGTTTGCGCCACAGCTGCTGCCGTGCTGAGCACCAGCGCCAGAGCAGCGGCGCTGCGCCGAAGTGTTGGGAAAAAAGTGTGCTGCATGAATGAGTTAGAAAAAATCCACCCGCCACAATATGCCGAAAGTGCCCGCGTGGGCGGCGCGGCGCGGCAAACCACCACTATGCCGCATGGCGCGGTGCATCAATAATATGAAATCCATAGCGCAAAACCAGCAAAAACACTTGGCTATCCACAGATTTTATTAGAGTTAATTATACCGCACCCCGCTACAATTCCCGCCCTTTTTCTCCCCTTTCCTTCCCCAGCCTGAAAGATTCACGCCATGAGCCTGCAATGCGCCATTGTCGGCCTGCCCAACGTGGGCAAATCCACCCTGTTCAACGCGCTCACCAAAGCCGGTATTGCCGCCGAAAACTACCCCTTTTGCACCATCGAGCCAAACAGCGGCGTGGTGCAGGTGCCCGACCCGCGCCTGGCCGCGCTGGCTGCCATCGTGCACCCTGAGCGCATCGTCCCCGCCATCGTGGAGTTTGTGGACGTGGCCGGGCTGGTTGCCGGCGCCAGCCGGGGCGAGGGGCTGGGCAACCAGTTCCTTGCGCACATCCGCGAGACGCACGCGGTGGTCAACGTCGTGCGCTGCTTTGAAGACACTGGCATCGTGCACGTGAGCGGGCGCGTTGACCCCGTGGCCGACGCCGAAATCATCCACACCGAACTCTGCCTGGCTGACCTGGCCACTGTTGAGAAAGCCGTGCAGCGCCACACGCGCGCCGCCAAAAGCGGCAACGACAAGGAAGCCGCCGCCATGCTCCGCGTGCTCGCCCCCGTGCAGGCCGCGCTGGAAGCAGGGCGCGCTGTGCACACGCTGGACTTGAATGACGAAGACAAGGCGCGCCTGCGCGAGCTGTGCCTGATTACCGCCAAGCCCGCCATGTTTGTGGCCAACGTCGCCGAAGACGGTTTTCAAAATAATCCACTGCTGGCGCAACTTACCGAATATGCAAAAGCGCAAAACGCCCCCGTCGTGGCCATTAGCGCGCGCATGGAAGCCGATATGGCCGATATGGGCGACGACGACAAGGCACTGTTTTTGCAGGAAATGGGGCAAACCGAACCCGGATTGAACCGCCTCATTCGCGCTGCCTACGATCTGCTGGGGCTGCGTACTTATTTCACCGCCGGTCCAAAGGAGGTGCGCGCCTGGACGATTCGCGCCGGCGACACCGCGCCGCGCGCCGCCGGCGTGATTCACGGCGACTTTGAGCGCGGCTTCATCCGCGCGCAAACCATCGCCTACGACGACTACATCCAATACAAGGGCGAACAGGGCGCGCGCGACGCCGGCAAGATGCGCGCCGAAGGCAAGGACTACGTGGTGCAAGACGGCGACGTGATGAACTTCCTGTTCAACGTCTAAAATACAAGGGAAACGGTGGGTATGCTTGCATCACCGGCAATATAAGCCGGCATCAAAATATATATTTATTGGGTATGGCATCAGAAACATATCCAGCGCCAACACTGCTGGCAAAAAAAGAGCCGGTCGCACCGGCTCTTTTTTGTGTGTGGTGCCTCAGCGCATCAATAGCCGCTAAGCGAGCTTTTCTTTTCACCGTCCTGGTTGACGCATTTTCCATTGCAGGAGCTGGAATAGCCCTGGATGTTGCCGCAGTCCGAGCCTTTGACCTTTTTGCAGATTTCCTGCGCCTTTTTGCGGTCGTCGAACGAGTCGCCCTTGACGCAGACTTTGTAGCCGTCGCCATTGCTGAAGTTGTAGCAGGCGGCGTGCAGCGGTGCGCAATACAGCGCGGCCAGCGCGAGGCAGGTGGGGGCGAGAATGGAGCGTTTCATATGCAGTGTCCAAAAATGGTTGGGAAACAGGTTTTCATGCTTCGCTGCGTGAAATATGGCGCAGGGCATGGGCTGAGGCGGCGCGCAATGTAGCACAGGCGCATCCGTGAACGCCCTCTTGCAGGGGGCGTGAAAATGCCCGCTTCAAGCACGCCGAAACATTGGGTATATTTTTGTCACCCGCACACATTGCCGGCGATGCAGTGTATATGCAAGCAGTATCTATTCTTCCAACTCCTGCAGCATCGCTTTGAACAGCGCAATGCTGGCGGCTCTGCCCTGTTCCAGCGCGCAGCGGTCAAGGCGCGCGCGACGCCGGCAAGATGCGCGCCGAAGGCAAGGACTACGTGGTGCAGGACGGCGACGTGATGAACTCTCTGTTCAATGTTTGAACTTCAAGAAAAATCAGGGAGTATGACTTTCTTGCCCATATATATTGCGGGCAATACACCATATACAAGTGGTGTATACAGAGTTATGGAGTGCCGGGGAAACACTTTGACAACTGGCTGCTGCGGCATAGCTCCCCCCCTGCCCTCACGCCGCCTCCAGATACATCTCGCGCAGCCGCGCCCGCGCTGCCCCGTCCAGGCGCATGGCGCGTTCCAGGTACGCATCCACTCCGCCGAGGCGTTGGATTTCATCCAGCGCCGCGCCAAGGTAATCGGGATGCACGCCCCAGAGCAGCCGCAGCACCTGTTCATCGGCGCCAGAAGCGCCGGGCGGCGGCAAGCAATGTGCTGCGCTTTGCATGTAGTCCTGCATCACCTGCTGCGGCGCGCTGCCCAGCGCCAGCAGCAGCAGCGCGGCGGCCATGCCGGTGCGGTCCTTGCCAGCGGTGCAGTGAAACAGCACTGGCACAGCGGCACCTGCGAGCACGTGCTCAAAAAACGCGGCAAAACGCGCCGCCGTCACCTGCCCGCTGACGAAATCGCGGTACGTCGCCTGCATAAGGCGCAGCATTTCGGGCGCCGTCATGCTCTCCAGCGCCTCTGGGTATTTGGCAAAGTGCCGCCCAATCAGCGGCTCGATGGGCACATGGATGGCGTGCGCGCCGGGCAGCGGCACGTCTGGCTGCCAGGCGCGCTCAAACGGTGCGCGCAAGTCAATCACGCGCACCAGCCCCAGCGCCTCAAGCTGCCGCCTGCTGCGCGCCGCCAAGCCCGAAAGGTGCGCGCTGCGCCAGAGCACGCCGCGCCGCACGCGGCGCCCACCAGCAGCGGCAATACCACCCAACTCGCGGCAGTTGGGCACATCGGGCGCAGCAGCAGGCATCACTCGCCCTCGGGACGCAGCACCTCGGCGCCATCGGGCGGAGTGAAGCGAAAGCGCGCCTCATCCAGCGTGCTGCGATGCGTGTAGTCCTCAAAGCGCAGCATGGAGCGTTTGCCAAAGCTGTCCTCCATATCCAGCATCACCAGCGTCGGCGTGCCTCCCCCCTCGACGGGGCGCAGCCCCACGCGCAAAAGGCGCAGCGTGCCCTCGGCAGCTTTGGGCAGCGCGCGCACCCAGTGCAGGCCATCTGCTGCTGCCTCGGCGCTGAGGGTGAACTCGCGCTCCAAGTCTTTGATGCTGCTGGCAGTGGCAATCACGGCAGTGGGTGAGCCGGCCAGCGCCTGGCTTTGCGCGCGCGCCGTCACCTGCTTCAAATCCACGTCGTGCACCCACAGCGTGGTGCCATCGGCCACGATGGCCTGCTCGTGCGGGGGCGCGTAGTCAAAGCGAAAGCGCCCCGGACGGCAAAAGGCAAAGCGCCCGCTTTGCCGAGTGAGTGACGACGGACGCCCGGGGCGCGGCGTTGCCGTCACCGTCTGGGTAAACGCCGCCTCGCCGCAGCGGCTGCCGCGCACAAACGCATCCAGCGTCGCCAGCGCATCTGGCGCCGCCGGCGCTGCCGCTGCGCCCCACGCGGGCGCTGCCGCGCAAACGAGCGCGGCAAGCGATGCGAAAGCGCGCCGCAGCACGCCAGCACACAGTTGGGTTTGAGAGAAGTGCATCACACAAGCTCCATCACACATGTTTTTGAAAATCACAGCAGCGCCAGAGATGCGCCTGCCCGCAAAAGTTCAGCCGCCCGCGCACAGACGGCGCCAGGCGGCTGCAATCGGCGCCAATTTTGCACGCTGCACCCCGCAGTGTCCTGCCTGGCTGCTGAATATTGCCAGTATCACTGCAATGCCGGCACAACACGAGGGTAAATCATGATAAAGATAATTGGTATATCGATACCCACAAATATATTTTCTGGATGCCCGCACTATACGCGGGCAAAGAATTGATACCCATGCCATTTTCCCGCCCATTCATCGCTCACCCGGCCACGCCGCCATCCACGGCAGGCCGTGCGCGCCCCAGCGCAGCAGCGGGCCGGGGAGTGCGCCCACGCGAGTGGCAGCGACGCACTCTTCGTCGCGCATGGATGATTGGCGGCACGCCTCCTGCGCCGCGCGCACGGCGTCGGCAGCAGCGGCAAAACGGCGCGGCACGTAGAGATAGTCTTTCAGCAGTTCCACGCGGGCGTGCTTTCCACGCCACTGCAGCGTGCCGGGGGCGATGGCGTAGCGCGTGGCGTCCGGAAAGCGCCCGCGCAAGTCATCTACGCTGCCACCGGCGTCCACGATGAACAGGCGTGAGGCTTCTTCCTGCTCCTCGCGCAGGCGCTTTTCAGCGTTTTTCTGGCACGTTTGCGCGTCCTTGCGCGCCGTGTCGTCGGGCGCCTGCTGCAGCTGCTCCTGACACTGCGCCAGCAGCCGCTGGCGGCTTGCCACTTCCTGCTGCCAGGCGTCGCCCGCCAGCTCCAGCACCAGCCACACGGGGCGTGCAGGCGAGTGGCGCTTGTCGCCGTCGGCCTTGTCGTCAAAACCAAGCGCGCGCATCTTCTCCGCCGTCAGCCAGGGCGAGGAATGGCTGCACCACCATCTGTCTTTGCTGGCGGCCCAGTCGCAGGTATCGCGCACATCCAGTCGCATCGTGGTGCTGCGCCCCGCAGCGTCTTTGTGTTCGCGCACGCTCACTTCGCGCGCCGAAAGCTGCAGCTGCGCCTGCACCTGCGCGGCATTGGTGCGCACCGTCCACAGCGCCGCGCCGTTGCCAATGGCAAGCACCGCCAGTGCCGCCGCTGTGCCAAGGGCGGCGCGCTGCCGCTGCGTCAACCGGGGCGCCGTCTGGTGCGGCGCCGCAGCGGGTGCGCCCTGCCCGGTTTTCGCGGCGCGCAGCCGCCGCAACACAAGCACGGCGAGCACAGCCATCAGCCCGACGAGCAGGAAAAACAGCTCCTTGGGCAGCGCGTCCCACCACCATTCAAAAAACTTGAAGATGAGCAGCAGCGTGCCAAAGAACACGCCCGTGTACACCGTCTCTGTCCAGCCGCGCCGCACGCCCAGCGCCACCAGCAACGCGGCGCTGATGCCCGTGACAAGCTGCCAGCAGTACTCCACCGTTTTTTCTTCCCACGACAGGAAGCTGTGCGAACCATTGAACGCCACCAGCAGCGCGGGCACAAACCACACCAGCAGCGCCACAAAGCGCGCGGCGGGTGCCAGTTCGCTGCCGCGCCGCAGCAGCGCCCACGCCGCCGCCGCCAGCAGCGCAGCGGCGGGCAGCCAGCTTTCTGGCCAGCTTCCAAACTCATCCCACGCAAAGCCCGCCAACTGCATGCCGCTTGCCGCCACAAACACCGCCAGCGCGCCCAGCGCCACCGCCAGCAGCAGGCGCGAGGCTGCCGCCAGCGCCAGTGCCAGCGCAAACAGCCCCAGCAGCAGGAAAAAGCCGGGCGAGGCGGGCATGTTGAACATGTGCCCAAGCAGCGCCACATCCAGCGCAAAGCACACGCCAGCCAGCACGCCAAACAGCCGCGCAAAGTGCCCGCCCCGCTCGCGCGCGGCAAACAGGCCGCAGGTGATGGTGAACAGTGAGGCCGCCAGCAGCGGCAGCAGCACCTGCCCCGCTTCATTCAAGTGCCGCCACAGCCGCCAGAGGAGCAGAAACACGCCCATGCCCAGCGCCAGCGCCGCGCAGAACGCCGCCACCTTCACGCCCCACGAAAGCTGCCGCTGGCTGCGCCCGACGTCAATGTCAAAACGCTGGCGCCATTCCTGCAATGCTGCCTGCTGGTTGGCGGCAATCGCCGCGCGCTGCGCCTCGTCAAGCTGCAAGGCGCCCTCGGCTTCAAGGCGCGCAAGCTCCTGCGCAAAGGCTTCAATGCGTGCGGCGGCTTGCTGCGCGGCAGCGCGCGTGGCGGGAGTACATGTGGGCATTTGCTAGATAGGAATGGCTGCGACAAAAGATGGTATTACCAACGGGTATGTTCCTATTGCCCTTATATATTGCTTGCAATGGAATACTTGATAGATGAGTATTTAGCCAGCTTCTGCTGCACCAAAGCGCCGCTCGATGTAGTCCTCAACGATGCGCTCAAACGCTTCGGCAATGTGCTCACCGCGCAGCGTGGTGGCTTTTTCGCCGTCGATGAAGACGGGGGCAGCGGGCGATTCGCCGTTGCCGGGCAGGCTGATGCCAATGTCGGCGTGCTTGCTCTCGCCCGGACCGTTGACGATGCAGCCCATGACGGCGACTTTCAGCCGCTCTACACCGGGGTATTTGTGGCGCCATTCGGGCATGTGCGCGCGAAGCTGCGCGTCAATGCGCTGCGCCAGCGTCTGGAAGGCGTCGCTGCTGGTGCGCCCGCACCCCGGGCACGCGCTCACGCTCGGAGTGAAAGCGCGCAGGCCCAGAGCCTGCAGCAGTTCGGCGGCAACGCGCACTTCCTGCGTACGCGCTTCGCCGGGCTGCGGCGTGAGGCTCACCCGGATGGTGTCGCCAATGCCATCCTGCAGCAGCAGCGCCAGCGCGGCGCTGGATGCGGTGATGCCACGCACGCCCATGCCCGCTTCTGTGAGGCCAAGGTGCAGCGGGTGGCGGCAGCGCGCGGCCAGCGCGCGGTAAACGGCGACCAGGTCCTGCACGCCGCTGACCTTGCAACTCAATATGACTTGCTCCGGCGCCATGCCAAGGCGCACGGCCTCCCCCGCAGACTGGATGGCTGAGGTGACAAGCGCCTCGTACATCACCTGCCGCGCGTCCCACGGCGCGGCGCGGCGGCTGTTGGCGTCCATCTGTGCGGCGAGCAGCTCCTGGTCCAGGCTGCCCCAGTTCACGCCGATGCGAATCGGCCTGTCCCAGCGCAGCGCAGCTTCCACCATCTGGGCAAATTGCGCAGCGCGCTTGCTGCCGTGCCCGACGTTGCCGGGGTTGATGCGGTATTTGCTCAGCGCCTGCGCGCACTCGGGATATTCGGTCAGCAGCGTGTGGCCGTTGTAGTGGAAGTCGCCCACAAGCGGCACGTCCACATCCATGCGCTCAAGCTGCTCGCGGATGTGCGGCACCGCCTGGGCGGCAGCGGGCGTGTTGACGGTAATGCGCACGAGTTCGCTGCCCGCCTGTGCAAGCTCCTTGACCTGGATGGCGGTGGCGACAGCGTCTTCGGTGTTCGTGTTGGTCATGGACTGCACACACACTGGCGCGCTGCCGCCGATGGCAACCGTGCGTGCGCCCCACACCACGCGCGCG
>ONTY01000021.1 GCA_900320815.1 uncultured Pseudomonadota bacterium | reverse complement strand
CCCTTGACCTTGTTGCACGCCCAGATGACCGCGCTCCAGCCCTGCGAATAGTTGCTGCCCGTGTTCCACTCCTTTGGCCTGACAGTCACCACACTCATGCCGTTGTGCGAAGGGGTGAAAATGATTAGCGTACCCGACCCTACAGACGGCGCTGCGGTGGGACGCATGGCTGCGCGCCACAGCGCGACTATTATTTTTGGCACCTCCACCTTTTTCCGCCTGTATGTGCGCAACAAAAGGCTGCACCCGCTCATGTTCCAGAGCGCGCGGCTGGTGGTTTCTGGCGCCGAGAAGCTCCGCTCTGATGTGCGCGAAGCTTTCAAAATGAAGTTTGGCAAGGAAATGTACGAGGGCTATGGCGCCACAGAAACGGCGCCCGTGGCCGCTGTGAATACGCCCAGCTTTCTGGAAGTGGAAACGCTCAAGGAATTGACCTTCAGTCGCGCTGGCAGTGTGGGGCTGCCGCTGCCGGGGACGGTGATAAAAATCGTGGAACCGCAAACGCTGCAGGAATTGCCCACGGGCGAGGATGGCCTCATCATTATTGGCGGCCCACAGGTGATGCGCGGCTATCTAAATGACCCGCAAAAAACCGCCGAAGTGATTGTGGAAATAGATGGCGTGCGCTACTATAAAACGGGCGACAAGGGGCATATTGATGAGCAAGGCTTTGTCTACGTCACCGACCGCTATTCGCGCTTTTCCAAAACCGGCGGTGAAATGGTGAGCCTGGGCAGTGTGGAAGAGCACATTGCTGCTGTGCTGGGCGATGAACTGCCATTTTGCGCTGTCAGCGTGCCCGACGAAAAAAAGGGCGAGGCCATCGCGCTGCTGATTCAAATGGGTGAAGGGGAAGAAAAGAGCACTGCCGATATTGCTGCACGCCTGCGCGCTGGCGGCGTGCCGCCGCTGATGCAGCCAGCACATATTCTGCCGGTGGAAAAACTGCCCGTGCTCGCCAGCGGCAAAGCCGATTTCAAGGGCGCACAAACTGTGGCGCTGGAAATACTCGGCAAGGCAGGCGGCTGAATGGTGGCTGCCGGGCATGGCCAATTGCCGCCATGCCCGGCGCGCCCATGCCAGCACGGCAATCTGCTGCGAGGCGCACGGTCAAGCGCCTCTCACCCTCGCGTGATTTTGAACACCGCTGTGCCTGCGCGCGCATTGGGCAGCCAGCGCACGCGGCGGCCTTCGTGCAGGCCAAAGGCATCCAGAATCTGCAGCCCATTTTTGTGCACCAGCATTTCAAAATCCTTGAACGTGCCCACCCGGATATTTGGTGTGTCGTACCACTGATACGGCAGGCGGCGCGTCACGGGCATCCGCCCGCGCAGCACGCTGATGCGGTTGGGCCAGTGTGCAAAATTGGGAAAAGCAATAATGCCGATATTCCCTACGCGCACCGTCTCGCGCAGCATGGTTTCAGCGTTGCGCAAATGCTGCAGCGTATAAATCTGCAGCACTGCGTCAAAGCTCTGGTCGGCAAACGCGGCCAGCCCGCGGTGCAAATTCAACTGCAGCACATTCACGCCGCGCTGCACGCACGCCAAAACATTCGCATCGTCAATTTCAATGCCATAGCCGCTGCAGCCTTTCTCGCGCATGAGTTTTTCAAGCAGCGCGCCGCTGCCGCAGCCCAGGTCAAGTACGTGCGCGCCATCGGGCACAAGGCGTGCGATTGCTTCCAAAATTGCGCTGTCGCTGTCAGCCATCATGCTGCTGCTCCTTTTTCTTGTTCCCCGCTGCATTCAATGCGTGCAAACCAGGCGCGCACGACGGCCAAATAGCGTTCGTCGCCCAGCAAAAAAGCGTCGTGCCCGCTGGGCGCGTCGATTTCGGCATACGTCACGTCGCGGCGGTTTTCCAGCAAGGCTTTCACGATTTCGCGGCTGCGCGCGGGCGCAAAGCGCCAGTCGGTTGTAAAACTCACCAGCAAAAAGCGCGCCTGCGCTGCGGCAAGTGCCGCACGCAAGTCGCCATCAAAGCGGCCTGCGGGGTCAAAATAATCCAGCGCGCGTGTGATGAGCAGGTAGGTGTTGGCGTCAAAGTATTCGCTGAATTTTTCGCCCTGGTGGCGCAGATAGCTTTCAATCTGAAACTCGGCGTCTTGCGTGCTGTAGCGGTAGCCGCCTGCGCGCCCAGTGACCGGGTGGCGCAATTCGCGCCCGAACTTGCGCGCCATCACGTCGTCGCTCAGATACGTGATGTGCCCCAGCATCCGCGCGATGCGCAAGCCCCGCTTGGGCACCAGGCCATAGTCATAGAAATGCCCGCCGCAGAAGTCCGGGTCGGTGACGATGGCGCGGCGCGCTACTTCGTTGAAGGCGATGTTTTCTGTGGACAGATTGGGCGCGCTGGCAATCACTGCGGCGTGGCGCACGCGCTGCGGATATTGCAGCGTCCAGGAAAGCGCCTGCATCCCGCCCAGCGAGCCGCCCATCACAGCGGCAAGCTGCTCGATGCCCAATTCGTCCAGCAGCCTTGCCTGGGCATTCACCCAATCTTCCACGGTGAGCACGGGAAAATCGCTGCCCCACGCGCGCCCCGTGGCCGGGTTGATGTGCATGGGACCGGTGGAGCCAAAACACGAGCCAGGGTTGTTGATGCCAATGACGAAAAAGCGGTTTGTATCCACCGGCAGCCCGCCGCCAACCATATTGGCCCACCAGCCGGCGCTTTTTGCTTTGCCTGCATATTCACCGGCGACGTGGTGCGAGGCGTTGAGCGCGTGGCAAATAAGTACGGCGTTATCGCGTGCGGCGTTCAAAGTGCCATAGGTTTCGTAGGTAAGGTGGTAATCAGCAAGCTGCCCGCCGCCGGCAAGCGG
Organism: uncultured Pseudomonadota bacterium; assembly: GCA_900320815.1. GTDB lineage: Bacteria > Pseudomonadota > Gammaproteobacteria > Burkholderiales > Burkholderiaceae_C > Ottowia. The sequence continues at coordinate 8,866 of ONTY01000021.1, read as the reverse complement.
CAGGGGGGTTGCAAAGTGCATGGTTTGCGGCGTGGCAATGAGTGGCATATGGGATTGGCAGACGTAGCACAAAAAAAACCAGCGCACCGCTGTTGCGGCGGCGGTGCAGTGGGCAGTGTATGCGCGCGGATGCCAGCACCCGCGCGCATTGCAGCGCATAATGCACGGCTGTGTGCGCCAGGGTGCGGGCGCGCCGGGAAAAACCGCCGCCACCTGTTTTTCCCCTCTTTCCCCTGCCCCGCTTGCGGTTTTGCAGATTTTTTCAGGAGCTTTTCCATATGGGCAACAGGCTTTATGTCGGCAACCTGCCATACAGCATGCGCGATGCGCGCCTGGCCGAGGTGTTTGGCGAGTTTGGCAGCGTGCTGGGTGCGCGCGTGATGATGGAGCGCGAAAGCGGGCGCTCCAAAGGCTTTGGCTTTGTTGAAATGGCAAACGAGGCGCAAGCGCACGCGGCCATCAGCGCGCTGCACGGCAAAGTGATTGATGGGCGCGACTTGGTGGTCAACGAAGCGCGTCCGCTGGGCGAGCGGCCGGCGCGCGAAGGCGCCAGCAGCTTGCGCAGCCCCTATGGCACCCAGCGCCGCAGCAGCAATACAGGCCATGGCAGCGGCGCCAGCGACGGCTACGGCGGCTTGAATGGCGCCCGGCAAGACGGCACTTTCCGCAGCCCCTACGGCTACCCGCCTCGCACGCGCGGGGCGCAGCAGGATGGCAGCTTCCGCAGTCCCTACGCTCTGGCTGGGCAGCGCCGCAGCAGCTCCGAGGGGCGGCGCAGCGATGCAGACGGGTATCGCAGCAGTGCTCACACCAGCGGCAGCACCAACAACTGGGGCGCAGAGCAAGATGGCAGCTTCCGCAGCCCCTACGGCTACAACAACCCGCGTGCGCGCACCACGCAGCCGAGCGGCGGCTTACGTAGCCCTTGGGAAAGGCGCGGGCGGCGCAACAACGCCGGGCGCCGCGCAGACCCGAGCAGCGAATGGGAAGGGTGAAGCGCGCCGGCTGCGCTCCCCCTGCCCTCTTTAGAAGCCACAAGCCTCCCCCGCTGCGTGGGAGGCTTTTGTATGCCCGCTCCGTTCCCCCTTTGGCCAAGCTCTGCTTCAGGGTAACGCTGCCATTGCCCGCGAATGATGCGGGTAGCAAAGATAAAAGCAGCAGAGTATCCAAAAACACTGTGATTCCGGAAAAAGAAGAACTACGGGTATATACTTCAATACCCGCATATACAGCCGGCAACAAAGAATGATTGATTTGGGTATTAACCCGGCGTGCACGCTTGCGTGCATTCAACCTGGATGAGTTCGCGCGTGCCATCGCTGCCCACGCGCAGCGCGCTCAATGTGCCGCCCCACACGCAGCCCGTGTCCAGCGCCATGAGGTTGGGGCGCAGCACTGGGCCAAGGGTGGACCAGTGGCCGAAGGCAATCGGCTGCTCCGCCGTGCGGCGCGCCGGATGCTCAAACCAGGGGATGAGGCCGGGCGGCGCCCCATCGGCGCCGTGGCTGTCTTTGGTGTTGAAATCCATGCAGCCGTCCAGCGTGATGAGGCGGCAGCGCGTGAGCGCGTTGACGATGGCGCGCAGCCGCGCGGCGCCGCCGAGCGCCTCGTCCCAATGGTCTGGCGCGTTGCCAAACAGCGTCGCCAGGTGCGCTGCCCAGTCTGCACCGCTGAGCGCCTGCTGCACCTCGGCGGCCAGCGCCAGCGTCTGCGCCGCGTCCCACGCCGGCAGCACGCCCGCGTGCACCATGAGGATGCCCGCTTCCATGCGCGCCAGCGGCTGGCGGCGCAACCAATCAAGCAGCGCAGCGCCGTCGGGCGCGGCAAGGATGTCCTGCAGCGTGTCGCGCCGCCCGCAGCGCCGCAGCCCGGCAGCAACCGCCAGCAGGTGAATATCGTGGTTCCCCAGCAGGCAGCCGCACGCGGCCTCGCCCAACGCGCGCACACGCCGCAAAACGGCCAGCGACGCCGGGCCGCGATTGACCAGGTCGCCCAACAAAATGATGCGCGCACGGCTGGGGGAAAAACCAATTTCCGCCAGCAAACGCCCCAGAGCCGCATCGCAGCCCTGCACATCGCCAATCAAATACAGTGCCATGCACCCAATTGTGCGCGGCGCAGCATTGAAAAATGCGCGCCACGCATCCCGCACTGTTTCCTACACGGCTATGAATCTGCTTTTCATCATCTTTTTGACTCTGCTCAATGGCGTGTTTGCCATGTCCGAGTTGGCACTGGCCTCCAGCCGCCGCCTGCGCTTAGAAGCAATGGGCGAAGCGGGCGATAAAGGCGCACTGGCAGCGCTGGATTTGATGGCGCGCCCCACGCAGTTTTTATCCACCGTGCAGGTAGGCATTACCTCCATTGGTCTGCTCAACGGCATTGTGGGCGAGGCAGCATTCAGCGCACCGCTGGCCGCATGGCTGCGCTCTTTTGGTATGCGCGAGGCAGTGGCTGCGGCATCGGCAACGGCGCTGGTTGTGGTTTGCATCACGTTTGTGACGATTATTTTTGGCGAACTTGTACCCAAACGTATCGGGCAAATGTTCCCTGAAACTGTGGCGCGCTGGATGGCGCGGCCAATGCGCGCACTCGCCGCTGCGGCACGACCATTTGTGGCGCTTTTGTCACTTGGCACACAAACAGTGCTCAGACTTTTGCATTTAAATGAGGCTGCGGCGCCACAAGTGACGGCCGAAGAAATCTCCGCCTCACTCGAAGAAGGGGTGGACGCCGGGCTGATTGAAGAGCACGAGCACCAAATGGTGCGCAACGTGTTTCATCTTGACGTGCGGCCACTCATTTCCCTCATGGTGCCGCGCGGGGAAATTGAGTGGCTGGATGCCAGTTTGAGTGTGGCGCAGGCATTGCGAGAAGTGGCTGCACGCGGGGAAAAAGGCGCGCATTCGTGGTATGCGGTATGCCGCAGCAGCCTGGACAATGTGGCCGGCATTATTTCTGTGGCACGTCTGCTGGCGCTTGGCAGCCAATGCAAGGCTGCCATTGCCCAGCATTGTGAAGAGGCGGTTTTTGTGCCCGAGACGCTCAGCGCAATGGAAATGCTCGAGCAGTTGCGCACGCGCGCTGGGCGCATCATGTTTGTCGTCGATGAATACGGCGTGCTGCAAGGGCTGCTGACGCCGCGCGATTTGCTGGAAGCCATAACCGGCGAACTCAAGAGCGAAGCGGGCAGTGATTGGGCACGCCAAATGAAAGATGGCGCCTGGCTGCTGGATGCGCTCATGCCCATCAGCGAACTCAAAGCCAGGCTGGATATTGATGCACTGCCGCGCGAGAGTAAAGGCCGCTATAACACATTGGCCGGGCTGCTTTTGGCCGTGGCCGGGCGCGTGCCCACAGCGGGCGCGCAAATAGACGCTGCCGGCTGGCGCTTCACCGTGCTTTCTATGCAGGGGCGGCGCATTGACAAAGTGCAGGCACGCCCACTTGCTGCACCCATTGCGGGCAATGCCAATATACGCCGCGCTTAGCGCGCACTGCACGGCGTGCAAAAGTTGAGTGAAAAGCGGCGAGTTTGCGCGCACAAAAAAAGTGCTATATTCCGCCGCGTTCTTTCTTTCAACCAGCCACGCAACCAAAGGAGCAAAACATGGCAGACCTTGAAGAATTGCTGCAACAGAAGCAAGCCCTGGAACTTCAAATCAAAGAAGCGCGTCAGACTGCAATCGCCGACGCCGTCGCAGAAGTGCGCGGCATCATCGCCAAGTATGATTTGACGGACAAAGACATTTTCCCCACTGGCCGCCGCGGAATGCGCCGAGGCGCGGGCGCACGCGCAAGCACTGGCAAAGTGCCGCCTAAATATCGCGACCCCGTTACCGGCCAAACATGGACTGGCCGTGGCAAAGCGCCGCGCTGGATTGACGGCAAGGATCGCACGCAGTATCTGATTGCTGATTGAACCAATTGCTCCGGGCTTGGAGCTGAGCAATCAACTCCTTGCCCCAAAAAGCGCCCGCGCGGGCGCTTTTTTTTCAGACACTTCCCCTGCCCCTGCCGCCTTGCAGCGCACAGCCGTGCGGGCAGGCCGTGAAAAAGGAAACAATCAATGAACCAAGAGTTGCAGCAGCGCATTGCGGCGCTGACACAGCAAAACGACGTTGTGCTGTTTATGAAGGGCGACGCCAACTTTCCCATGTGTGGCTTTTCCGGGCGCGCCGTGCAAATCCTCAAAGCCTGCGCGCTGGACATGGCGCGGCTGACCACAGTGAATGTGCTCGCGGACGAAGAAATCCGCCAAGGCGCCAAGGAATACAGCCAGTGGCCAACATTTCCCCAGCTGTATGTGCGCGGTGAGTTCATCGGCGGCGCCGACATCATGGGACAAATGTACGAATCGGGCGAATTGCAAAGCCTGCTGGCGCAACCCGCCACTTGAAAGCGCCGGGCAACGCAACACGCAAAAAGGGGCGCCGCTGTGCGCCCCTTCTTCCTGTTTTTTGAAAAGCCTCCTGCCATGCGGCCTCAAGCATAATTTCCGCCCTTTTTTCACCATGATGGCGCGCGCAGCGCCAGCGCGCACAAACTGGCACCCGCTGCTGCTGCTGCCCTTCCCTGTCCCCCCATGCCCTACGAACTTCTTATTGGCTGGCGCTATACGCGCGCCGGGCGCGCCAGCCGGCGCAACGGCTTTATCTCTTTTATTTCGGCGGCCTCCATGCTGGGCATTGCGCTGGGGGTGGCCACACTCATCATCGTGCTCTCGGTGATGAACGGTTTTCAAAAAGAAGTCACCGAGCGAATGCTCAGCGTCATTGCCCATATTGAAGTGTTCAGCCCCAATGGCAGCGCGCTGCTGGACGCGCCGCGCGTGGCGCAGCAGGTGCAGGCACACGCCGAGGTGCGCGGCGCCGCCCCCTTTGTTGGCGCACAGGCGCTGCTGGCGCGCGGCGATGAAATGCGCGGAGCAATGGTGCGCGGCATCGACCCGCAGCAGGAGAGCGCCGTCACCGACCTGGCCGCGCAGCTTGCCAGCACGCTGCTGCCCAGGCTGCACGCGGGCGAGTTTGGCGTGCTGCTGGGCAACGACCTGGCGCGGCAGCTTGGGGTGCAGCCAGGCGAGCTGGTCACGCTCATGGCGCCCGGGGGACAAATCACGCCGGCGGGCATGATGCCGCGCGTCAAGCAAATGCGGCTGGTGGGCACCTTTGAGAGCGGGCACTACGAGTACGACTCCACGCTGGCGCTGATGCACATTGACGATGCCCAGCGCATCTTCCGCCTGGACGGCCCCACGGGCGTGCGGCTGCGCCTGGCCGACATGCAGCGCGCCCCGCAGGTAGCGCACGAATTGGCGCGCACCCTCACCGAGCCGGTGCTGCTGCTGGACTGGACGCGCCAGAACCGCACCTGGTATGCCGCAGTGCAGCTGGAAAAACGCATGATGTTCATCATCCTCACGCTCATCGTGGCGGTGGCTGCGTTCAACCTGGTGAGCACGCTGGTGATGACGGTGCAAGACAAGCGCGCCGACATCGCCATCCTCCGCACACTGGGCGCCAGCGGCGCCTCCATCATGAAGATTTTTGTCGTGCAAGGCGCCGTCGTTGGCGTGGCAGGCACGCTGGCCGGGCTGGTGCTGGGGCTGGCAGTGGCCTTGAACGTGGACACCCTGGTGCCGGCGCTGGAGAGCATGCTTGGAATGAACTTTTTGCCCAAAGACATTTACTTCATCAGCCAAATGCCCAGCGACCCGCGCGCCTCCGACATCGTGCCCGTCACGCTCACCGCGCTGGCGCTGGCGTTTGTGGCAACGCTGTATCCGAGCTGGCGCGCCAGCCGCGTCAACCCCGCACAGGCGCTGCGCTATGAATAGCGAAAAGCGTTGGTATAGTGCCTGAAACCCGCAATATATAAGGGCGCTCATTACTCTTATATAAGAGTATTTGATGATTTCTGCCTCTCTCTCGCCCTCCTTTTTTGCATGAAAACGCCATGCGTCGCCTGCCCATTTACTTTCTCATCGACGTCTCCGCCTCTATGGCCGGCGACCCCATCGCCCAGGTTGAAAAAGGGATGCACGTCATCCTCCAGGAGCTGCGCAGCAACCCTTACGCGCTGGAGACCGCGCACATCGGCATCATCATCTTTGCCGAGCAGCAAATCCTGCTCTCGCCGCTCACCGAGTTGTATGCCTTCCAGCCGCCCAGTTTCCCTATTGGCGGCGGCACGGCGCTTGGCGGTGCGCTGCGCGCGCTCATGCGCGAAATTGATGCCTCGGTGCAAAAAACCACTGCCGAGAAAAAGGGCGACTGGCAGCCGCTGGTGTTTTTATTTACCGATGGCGAGCCGACCGACGCTCCAGGCCGCGCCATCGCCGCCTGGAATGAAAAATACCGCCGCCGCTGCCGCCTTGTGGCCGTGGCCATTGGCGAGAGCGTCGACACCACCCGCCTGTGCACGCTCACCGACGATGTGCTGCGGCTCAAAGAAACCTCGCCTGAGGCGTTTCGGCAGTTTTTCCAGTGGATTAGCGCCTCAATTCAGACCTCCAGCGTCTGCATTGCCAGCGATGGCGCGCAGGATGTGCCGCTGCCCGAAGCAGATGGCGTGGTGCTGGAGAAAATCGAACAAGGCAGCCCTCGACCAGTCTTCAGCGCCCCTGATACCTGGGCCATTTTTCTGGACCGCTGCCCCAGCAGCGGCAAGCTGTATCTCATCAAATACGGGCGCCAGCCGCAAGGCGAAGGGCTGCTGAAAAAACTCCTTGCCTCCTCCACCTCGTATCACCTTGTGGGCGCCTACCCGCTCGATGAGCCGATGTGGAACAAGCTCTCCGCCGGGCAGCGCATTCCCAGCAGCCTCAGCGAGCTTGGCGATTCGCTCGTCAATATGCTGCGCGACAAACTCACCTCGCAGCAGCGCATCAGCGGCGATTCGCTGCGTGGCATTCCCTCTTGCCCGTATTGCAGTGGCCGGCACTTTTTCATCACATGGCCGGATGCGCACACCCATAATCGGCAGCACTATGGATGAAATCGTGAAACAGGCCATGCGGCGCTGGCCCAATGTGCCGCATTGTTTTGGCTGGCTGGCGCTGGATGCGCGCGGCGCGTGGTGGATGCGCGATGCGCGCGCACAAGCGTGCGGGGCATTTACCAGCGGCGCGCCCGGCGCCAAAGGGGCGCGGCTGCTGCACGAGGGGCTGCAACGCTTTGTGCAGCGCAACTATCAGCCTGATGAGCGCGGGCGCTGGTTCTTCCAGAACGGCCCGCAGCGCGTGTTCGTCGAACTGGAGGCGGCGCCACTTATCTGGCGCATCCTGCCTGACGGCGAGGTGCAAAGCCACGACTGGCAGGCGGCGGGCGGCACTATTGACGGCGCTTTTGTCGACGAGCACGGGCGGCTTTTCCTGCACAGCCCGCGCGCTCTGGGGCTGGTGCACAGCCAGGACATGCTCGCTGCTGCTGACGCGATTGAAGCAGGCCGCCTGCCGCTGCCCGAAGAGGTGCGCTTTGCCAGCTTGCCGCAGCGTTTTGGCTACGTGCTCAGCCCCCAAGCGCAGCACACCACAGAGCCTGGAAAAACATAGGGTATAGGCATCACCGCCCGCTTCTTGCGCGGGTAATAAAAGATATTATTTACGGGTATATGGATTTGCTGCGGCTGACGCCTGTTCATCAGCAGGCGGCACGGCAATGGAGACGCTGCCAATTTTCCCGATGCGCTCCCGCGCGGCGTGCCGGTCAATTTCACCCACTTGGCACAGGCGCGGTGCCCAGTACGCCTCATACGCCATTGCGGCGATACATGCGGCGCTCACAGCAACCGCAGCAAACGCCGTGGCCACCCAGACAAACCAGCGGGAGGTGATTTTTTGGGGCTGCTGCGGCAGGGCGTGCATGTCTTGTTCCATCGATGTTTTTTCCCAATACGTTTATTTGGCACTGTCGGCCATGTATTGCACGGCAGCGCGCAGCACCTCGTCAGAGACCGAGGCGGGCGCGGTGCCGCGCTTGGGCATACCGCCTTTGCCGTTGAGGGCGATGTTCATCATGGAGTCCATGCCAGCGGCGATGCGTGGCGCCCAGTCGTCTTTGTTGCCCAGGCGCGGTGCGCCGCCTACGCCAGCGCCGTGGCACATGTCGCAGGTGCTTTTGTAGAGCTTTTGTCCAGCTTCCATATCCAGCGCAGCGCCGCTGCTGCCGCTGCCTGCGTCGGCGGTTTTGGTGCCTTCGGCGGCTTTGGCGCCGTCGTCTGACTTGGCGTCAGCGGCTTTGGCATCGCCGCCTTCTTTGGCGTCAGCGGCTTTGGCGTCGGCGGCGGGCGCTTTTTCTTCGGCAGCCGGGGCGGCCTGGCCAATGGCAACACTGCCGACTTTTTGCAGGCGGCTAGCGACGGCGCTGCGATCGGCTTCCTGCGCGGCGGCGCCGCTGAAGAAAGCGGCATACGCCATCATGGCGACGAGCGCCACAGAGATGGCAGTGGCGATGAGGACTGTGCCCCAGGAGGTGCGGTAGCCGCCGCTGCTGGCGGGGGGAGTGCTTTGCTCGGTCATGTGGTGTGTCTCGCTTCTTGAGGTGAGGGTGGGAAAAGGTTGTTGCTGTGGCCGCTGGGCCGGGTCATTCCGCCGCGCGGCGGGGAAAAGATTGTGGTTGGCGCCTCTGGCGGATTTACGGCGCTAAATCTGCACCGCATCAAGATTTTCTCGGCCAGGAGAGGCGCTGTTTTTGCCGCGCGTTTCTAGAAGAGAAGAGCGATGATGCCTGGGTATCATTTTGTTGCCAGCAATTTCTGCGGGTAATTTGTAATTATGCAGTGGAGTATCTTTCTTATTAAAAATATTCATAAAGGCTATGTTGCTCTCGCCGGCAAGATATGCTGGCAATGAGCGTTTGATGGATGG
>ONTY01000001.1 GCA_900320815.1 uncultured Pseudomonadota bacterium | reverse complement strand
CGCGCTGCCCACGCCCGCCTCGTTGGAGTAGAGGCCGCGCTTGATGCCGTAGACCAGGCAGGAGCCGGAGAGGCCGCCGAAGATGGCGGGGAAATCGAAGGCATCCGCAAAAATCTTGCCCAGCACGCCGGGCAGCAGGCCGATGTGGGTGACCACCACGTAAAGCGCCACCGCCACGTACAACACCCCCATGAGCGGCACCAGCACCGCCGTGACGGTGAGCACGCGCTGTCCGCCGCCCGCCAGGCAATAGAACACGAACGCCGCAATGAGCGCGCCCACGACCACCGGGGTGGTGGTGGGGTGGTAGAAGCTGTAGGCGCTGAAGGTGGACTGCAGGTTGTAGGAGGCGAGCATGTTGAAGCCCGCGCCGTAGGTCAGCAGCAGGGAGACGGCAAAAATCACCGCCAGCGTGCGGCTGTTGATGCACGTTTCGATGTAGTAGGCCGGGCCGCCGTAGAAGTGGCCGTTTTCGTCGCGGCGCTTGTACATCTGCGCCAGCGTGCTTTCGATGAAGGCCGAGGCGCCGCCGACCAGGGCGATGACCCACATCCAGAAGACGGCGCCATAGCCACCCAGGCACACAGCGGTGGACACGCCGATGATGTTGCCCGTGCCCACGCGCGAGGCGGTGGAGACCATGAGGGCGTGGAACGAGGTGACAGAGCCGCTGATGGGCGGCTTTTCGCCTACCACGCGGATGCACTCGCCGAAGTACTTGAACTGGACGCCTCGCGTTTTGAAGGTGAAATACACGCCGCCGCCAATCAGCAGGAAGATGAGGATGTAGCTGTACAGCCAGCCGCTGAGGGTTGCGATGAGTTGCGCGAACATGCCGTCGTGCTCCTTGTTTGTGATGAAGCGGCGCGATGCCGCCGGGGGTTGTGAAAAGAAAAACTGTTGCCCGTGTGTGCGCAGGGCAGTGGGAATCTTTATTTTCGGTGGATGCTGCGCCCATGAGGGAGGGGGCGAGGTGTTCAGTGCGCTGCGCCTGCTTCCTGCGGCCTGGGGATGGAGCGCCAGTAGCGCGGGTCATTGAGCATGTTCCAAAAGCGTGGCACGTCCACGTCGGTGACGATGCGCGCCTTTTGCGCGCCGGCGGGTGCGTCATGGGCCCAGGCGAGTGACTGGCCGTAGGACAGGCCAGGCTGGTCGTTGACGTCCACAAAGCGCACCACTTCCCGTGCAATCAGGCTGGGGTCAATGATGACGGCGGCTACGAGCACGTCCCAGACGTAGTGCGTGAAGCTGGCATCTTTCTCAAAGTGCTCTCCCACGAAGGTGCCGCGCAGCATGGCGGCCAGCGGGCTGGCGTCGAGGGTTTTGAGCAGGCGCGCGTAGTGCTCCTTGCGGAAGATGACTTTCTCGCACACATCCAGCCCAAGGATGACTTGCTCCTTGAATGGGCTGCGCAGCGCGATGTGTGCGGCCTCCGGGTCAAAGTACCAGTTGAACTCGGCTGCCGGCGTGGTGTTGCCCGGCTGGAAGAAGGCGCCGCCCATGTAGACCACGCGCCCGATGAGCGGCACGATGTCCGGCGCCATACGCACGGCCAGCGCCAGATTGGTGGCGGGGCCGATGGCGGCAATCGTCACTTGTCCCGGGTTGGCGCGCACAGCGTCAATGATGAAGTTGACGGCGTGCTGCGCCACGGGCGCGAGTTGCGGCGCGCTGCCATAGCGCGCCTTGTAGGCGGCCTGCCAGCTCGCTGGTTTTTCCAGCCCGAAGGAGCCAGTCCACACGTCGTGCCCGCGCCCCACGAGCAGGCGCTCGGTCTTGAAGAGCTGATGGCGGTCGGGGCGCAGCGGATATTCCGCGCCCATTGCCACGGGCACATCCGTGTGGCCTTCCAGTTCCAGCTGGCGCAGCGCCGTGGCGGTGCCGTCCTGCACCCAGGAGTTGCCTGAGAGTGTTGTGACGCCCAGCAGCTGCACATTGGGCGCGGCGGCGAGCATGGTCATGGCGACGCCGTCGTCAAACATCTCCACCATGTCGGTGTCGAGAATGACTTTTTCCTTTGCTGCTTCTTGCGCCCCAGCGGGCAGCGCAAGCAGGCACGCCACGCTCAGCGCGGCGGGCAGCAAAAAGCGTTTGAGTGACATGCGATGGTCTCCTTTACATGGCCTGAAAACAAAGGGTATCAAGTCGCTTCCGGCGAGGATTGCCGGCAATGGCGCTTCATGGAAATGGGTATAGGCGGCGCTCCGGCGTCTTTTCCGCGCCGCATGGTGCCGTGGGCACTGCGGCGTACGCGCTTCACGGTGGCTCCTTTGAGGGGATGTGATATGGGTATATCTTCATTGCCGGCATATTAAGCTGGTAGTATAGCGATATGAAAGGCAGTATTGCATTGCTTTCGTCATGCAGCGGCAAGGAATGGCAATGTAAGGGAGGCAGGCATATTTGTGCAATATGCACGCTTCACGACTCATCTATTGAAGCAGGTATATGTCTATAAACCAGCTTGTATTGATGGATATGACGCATCAATGTGCCTGGTATATGGAAAAACGGCAGCGCAGCGACAATGCGCGCCATGACTTTTCCTGCATTGCTCAACGACACCTTCCTGCGCGCCTGCCTTGGGCAGGAGACGCCGTATACCCCCGTGTGGCTCATGCGCCAGGCCGGGCGCTACCTGCCCGAATACCGCGCGCTGCGCGCCAAGGCCGGCAGCTTCATGGCGATGGCCACCAATGTGGACTTGGCCACGCAAGTGACGATTCAGCCGCTCGAGCGCTTCCCGCTGGACGCGGCCATCCTGTTCTCCGACATCCTCACCGTGCCCGATGCGATGGGCCTTGGCCTGTCGTTTGCGCCCGGCGAAGGGCCGCGCTTTGCCCGCCCCGTGCAGGACGAAGCGGCCATCAATGCGCTTGCCGTGCCCGACATGGAGCGGCTGCGCTACGTCTTTGACGCCGTCACCGCCATCCGCCGCGCGCTGGGCGGGCGCGTGCCCCTCATCGGCTTTGCCGGCAGCCCCTGGACGCTGGCGTGCTACATGGTGGAAGGCGGCGGCAGCAAGGGCGGCGCGTGGGAAAACGTGCGCGCCCTTGCCTGGTCGCGCCCAGCACTGATGCAGCGGCTGCTTGCCGTCAACGCCGACGCCGTGGCGCAGTATCTGAACGCGCAAATTGACGCCGGCGCGCAAGCCGTGATGCTCTTTGACTCCTGGGGTGGCGCGCTGGCCGACGGCGCCTTTCAGCGTTTCTCGCTGCCGTGGACGGCGCGCACGCTCGCGCAAATCAAGCGCAGCGGCGCCGACGGGCACGCCGTGCCGCGCATCGTCTTCACGCGCGGCGGCGGGCTGTGGCTGCGCGAGATGGCGGAAACACTTGAGTGCGACGTGCTCGGCGTGGACTGGCGCGTGAATCTGGGCGCCGCGCGCGCCGCGCTGCACGGCACTGGGCGCACCTTGCAGGGCAACCTGGACCCCGCCGCGCTGCTGGCGCCGCCCGAGGCCATCCGCGCCGAGGCGCGCCACGTGCTCGATTCCTTTGGCCGCCCGCAGCCGGGCAGCGCGCACATCTTCAACCTTGGCCACGGCGTGCTGCAGCCCACGCCGCCCGAGCACATCGCCGAACTGGTGGACGAAGTGCACAGCCACTCGCGCGCACTGCGGCTCTCATTAACCGCCGCGCAGGCGGCTTAGAAGTGCACAGCCACTCGCGCGCACTGCGGCAGGCGGGCTAAAGGAAGGGGCACTGATGCACAGCGCGCTGCCATGCGTGGCGCGCCGCCAGCGCCGTTGTGGGGCATGTCCCACATTTGCCCACAGACTTATCCACAGGCGCTGCAATGAAGCCAGAAAACCGCGCCATGCCCAAGACTGGGTGCCGTGCACTGTGGAGGCAGCCTGCCCACCACATGCGGCGCGTGTGCTATCGGCTCTGCGCGGCGCACCAAGCCATTGGCACACAAGGTTTTTTCTCGCCTGCCGTTTTGCTGGGCAGTCTGCCGCAAGGCGCGCGGCGCGGCGCTTTGCGGCAACGCTCCAATGCTTTTCCACAAAGTTGTCCACAGAATCTGGGGATAGCTGCCAAAAGCTGCGTCACAACAAAGGCTTGGCGCTTCATCTTCATGTTTCCCCAGCGCCTCGGCACGCGGCGTGCTCTGCCGGTTTATGCACAGCGCGCGGCGCCCGTTTCGCTGTCTGCCCGCTGCGCGCGCCGTGCGTGCTATCAGCTTTGCGCGGCGCACCAAGCCATTGGCATACAAGGTTTTTTCCCGCTTGCCGTTTTGCTGGGCAGTCTGCCGCAAGGCGCGCGGCGCGGCGCTTTGCTGCGACGCTCCAATGCTTTTCCACAAAGTTGTCCACAGAATCTGGGGATAGTTGCCAAAAGCTGCGCCACAACAAAGATGTGGCGCCAAGTTTCACGACTGCAAAGGGGGCGCCGTGACCCTCCAAACCCTGCCTTGGCGCCTGCACGTGGCCGTCAGCGCGCCCGCGCACAGCAGCATCAATGAGCCGCTCAGCTACCTTGCCGCGCACGAAGTGCCTCCCGGCACGCTGGTGCGCGTGCCGCTTGGCCGGCGCGAGGTGCCCGGCATCGTCTGCTCGTGCGAGGCGGCTGCCGCCAGCCCCGCGCCGCCCTGGGCCGAGCGCCCGGTGAGCGAGGTGCTCGCCGCGCTGCCGCCGCTGGACGCGCACTGGCGCGCCCTCATCGCCTTCACCGCGCGCTACTACCACAGCGCGCTGGGCGAAGTGGCGCTCGCTGCCCTGCCGCCCACGCTGCGCCGCATGAGCAACGCACAGCTTGAAGGCAGCATGAAGCGGCTGGAAAAGCGCGCCGAAAAAGCCCGGAAAGAACAACCCTCCACCCCCGACACACCGCCGCAGCCCTCCGCTGAACAGGGCGCCGCGCTGGAGGCCATCGCGCAGCAACGCGCGGGCGTTTTCCTGCTCTTTGGCGTCACCGGCAGCGGCAAAACCGAGGTCTACATGCGCGCCGTGCAGCGCGCGCTGGAGGCGGACGCAGCGGCGCAGGCCCTCATCCTTGTGCCCGAAATCAACTTGACGCCCCAGCTCGCTGACCGTTTCACGCACCGCTTTGAGCCGCTGCTGGGCGCGGGCAGCGTCGCCGTGCTGCACAGCGCCCTCACCCCCGCGCAGCGCCTCGCCGCCTGGCTGCGCGCGCACACCGGCGCTGCGCGCATCGTGCTGGGCACGCGCGTGGCCGCGCTCACGCCGCTGCCGCAGCTGGCGCTCATCGCCGTGGACGAGGAGCACGACGCCAGCTACAAGCAGCAGGAAGGCGCGCGCTACTCCGCGCGCGACCTCGCCATCTGGCGCGCGCACCATGCGCGCGTGCCCATCATCCTTGGCTCCGCCACACCGTCGCTGGAAAGCTGGCACGCCAGCATCCCGCCGCCTGCTGGCCCCGGGCGCTACCAGCTTCTTGCCCTGCCACAGCGCGCCAGCGGCAGCCGCCTGCCCGCTGTGCGCCGCGTGGACATGCGCCGCGCTCCGCGCGGCACTGTCATCGCCCCGCCGCTGCTGGCGGCCATCCGCGCGTGCGTGCGCGCCGGTCAGCAGGCGCTGCTGCTGCTCAACCGCCGGGGGTGGGCCGCCGCGCTGCACTGCAGGGCGTGCGGCTGGAGCAGCGAATGCCCGCACTGCAGCGCCTGGCGCGCCTTCCACAAAAGCGACCGCACGCTGCGCTGCCACCACTGCGGCCTGGCGCAACCCGTGCCGCGCGCCTGCCCCGAATGCGGCAACCTGGACATCGGCACCGGCACGCTGGGCACCGAACAGCTGGAAGAGCGCATCGCCGCCGCCCTCACGCAAGTGCAGCGCCCCGACGGCAGCCCCGCGCGCGTGCTGCGCATTGACGCCGACAGCACGCGCGGCGCCGGGCAGCTTGACGCGCATCTGGCCGCCGTACACAGCGGCGAGGTGGACGTGCTCGTGGGCACGCAAATGATTGCCAAGGGGCACGACTTCCGCCGCGTTGCGCTTGTGGCCGCCATCAATCCGGACGCGGCGCTGCTGTCCAGCGACTTTCGCGCGCCCGAGCGCCTGCTGGCGCTGCTCATGCAGGCCGCTGGCCGCGCCGGGCGTGCCGATGACGAAAGCGCCGCTCCCGCGCAGATGTGGGTGCAAACCACCATGCCGCAGCACCCACTCTTTGCCGCCCTCGCCGCGCACGACTGGGCCGGCTTTGCCGCGCAGCAACTGGACGAGCGTCGCGCCGCTGGACTGCCCCCCTACATGCACCTTGCGCTGCTGCGCGCCGACGCCAGGACGCAGGAGGCCGCGCACGCCTTTCTTGCCGCCGCCGCCCGCGCCGTGCAGGACGCCCTCGCCGCCAGCCCCGCCGCCGCGCAGCTTGCCTGGTCGCCCCCCGTGCCGCTACCCGTGCAGCGCGTGGCTGGCGTGGAACGCGCCCAGCTCCTCGTGGAAAGCCGCGCGCGCTCTGCCCTCGCGCAGGCGCTCACCGCCGCCGAACAGCAACTGCGCGCCCTGCGCCCCAAGCACCGCAGCGTCATCCGCTGGGCGATTGACGTAGATCCGCTCGGGGTGTGACTGCATTCATATACTCTGCACAAATACCTTTCGTCGCCGGTAACTATAAGCCGGTGACCAACATATACCAGCCTGTTTGCTGCATATCGCACAATGCCGCCTGAACACCTCCGCAGCACACCATGACGCACCTCGCGCACACCACATCACGCACCCGAACGCCGTCTCCCATTTACATGGACGATGTCGGCGGCCTGGCCGTGCTCCCACGCAGCCGCAAACGGCGCATTGCCTTTGGCTGGTACGGCGGCAAGTTTTCGCACCTTGACTGGCTGCTGCCGCTGCTGCCTGCCTGCCACCACTATTGCGAGCCGTTTGCCGGCTCTGCCGCCGTGCTGCTCAACCGCGAGACTTCTCCGGTGGAAACGTACAACGATATTGACGGCGACGTGGTCAATTTCTTCCGCGTGCTGCGCGACGAACACGAAGCCCTGATACGCGCCATTGCGCTCACGCCATTTTCCCGCGAAGAATATCACCTGGCCATTTATGAGAATGGCGTAGACATCAGCGCCGTAGAGCGCGCCCGGCGTTTTTACGTGCGCGCGCGGCAAACACGCACAGGGCTGGCGCAAACCGCTTCCCTTGGCCGCTGGGCCAATTGCAAGAACACCAGCCGTGCCGGCATGTCAGGCGTCGTCTCGCGCTGGCTTGGCGGCGTGCAGGCGCTGGACAGCATCGCCGAGCGGCTGCTGCGCGTACAGATAGAAAACCGCCCGGCGGTTGATGTGATTCGCCTGTACGACAGCCCGGACACGCTGTTTTACTGCGACCCACCGTATTTGCATGCCACACGCGGCGATGCCAAGGCATACGGCTTTGAAATGGACGAGGCACAGCACCGCGAACTGGCGCGTACCCTTAATGCCTGTCAGGGCAAAGTCGCCGTTTCCGGCTACGAACACCCGCTCATGGACGAATTATTCGAGCCAGGCCGCTGGTACAAAACGCGCGGCGCCGACAAAACCATCCATTCCACCAAGGGCAGCCGCGTGGAAGTGCTCTGGACAAACTACAACCCGCGCCCGCAACAGGAATTGTTCGCATGACGCCGCACGACATTCTGCACGGCATTTTCCAAAAAGCCTCTGCTGCCTCTGCCTCCGCCATTGCCGACACCGCCATCCGCGAGCGCCTTGATTATGTGTGCCGCTGCATGGGCAACCGTGCCGGCGTGCGGCTGCTCATGGCGTGCCTGCTCGCCAAATTGCACCAGCCAGACGTTGACCCGCGCAAGCCATACACCGAAATTGGTGGCGTCGACAGTTTTTCCGGACGCACGTATGACGAGCGTTATCTGACTGCATTCATCAACGAGCACCGCCTGCCTGTCAACCAGACCACGGCATTTCTCACGCCCACGCTGCGCAACATCAACCATGCACTGACCACCGATATTGAACTTGTCGGCAGGCCACGTGAACTCTATAAAAACACGCTTGCACTGCTTGAAGATGTTGCCAGGCAGCGCATCAATGCCGAATCCCTGCTTGTAGAAACCGTACGCACCCTCATGTTGATGCGCGATGAAAAACTGGCGCTCATCACTGCCCTACTTGAGGCGCAAAAGCAAAACCGTGGTGCACTGCCCCTGTCATCTGAGGCCATCATCACACTCCTCAGCCAGCACCTTGCCTGCAAAAATGCCAGCCGCCTGCCAGTGCTGATTGTTGCTGCGGCATACAAGGCTGCGCAGGAACGCTTGGGCAAACATATCCTGCCCTTGCTCGCACACAATGCCGCCGATTTGCAAACCGGCGCACTGGGCGACGTAGAAATATGCCTGACTGGAGAAAACACCGCTGTCACCGTCTATGAAATGAAGATGAAGCGCGTTTCAGCGGACGATATTGACGCTGCCGCCCTGAAAATAGCTCGCGCCCCGCACCGCATCCACAACTATCTGTTTGTCACTACTGACACCATTGATCCGGGCGTTGCCGAATACGCCGCTTCTTTTTATGAAAAACTCGACGGCACAGAAATTGCCGTCCTTGACTGTGTCGGCTTCCTGCGGCACTTCCTGCACCTGTTCCACCGCTTGCGCGCGAATTACCTTGACGCCTATCAGGATTTGCTCCTGGCTGAACCCGATTCAGCCGTCAGCCAGAGCCTGAAAGAAGTATTTCTGGCGCTGCGCCAGGCCGCCGAAAGCGGCGAATAACCCTTCCACACACCATACGCCCCGCCATGCCCCGCCCCGCCAAACCGAGCTTTCTTTGCAACGCCTGTGGTGCGGGCAGTGCGCGCTGGCTGGGGCGGTGTCCGTCGTGCGGGGCGTGGAACACGCTGGAAGAAGTGCCCGCCATGCCCGCCCTGTCGCCGCGCCGCAGCAGCGCTGAGCCGCTGGCGGCGCCGCAGCCGGTGCAGCCGCTGGCGGCCATTGAAGCGCAGGAGGTGGCGCGCATCCCCACGGGGCACGCGGAGCTTGACCGGGCGCTGGGCGGCGGCATCGTCGCGGGCGCGGTGGTGCTGCTGGGGGGCGACCCGGGCATCGGCAAATCCACGCTGCTGCTGCAGGCGCTGCACGCGCTGCACGGCGCGGGCGTGGCGGCGCTGTATGTGACGGGCGAGGAAAGCGGCGCGCAGGTGGCGCTGCGCGCCAGGCGGCTGGGCGTGGGCGCGTCCATGATGAATGTGCTGGCGGAAATCAGGCTGGAAGCCATCCTCGCCACACTCGCCGAGGTGCGCCCGGCAGTCGCCGTCATTGACTCCATCCAGACCGTCTACAGCGACCAACTCACCAGCGCCCCCGGCAGCGTGGGGCAGGTGCGCGAGTGCGCCGCGCAGCTCACGCGCTGGGCCAAGGCGCAGGGCTGCACCATCATCCTCGTGGGGCATGTGACCAAGGACGGGCAGCTTGCCGGCCCGCGCGTGCTCGAGCACATCGTGGACACCGTGCTTTACTTTGAGGGCGACACGCACTCCTCATTCCGGCTCATACGCGCCATCAAGAACCGCTTTGGCGCGGCGGGCGAAATCGGCGTCTTCGCCATGACGGAAAGCGGCTTGAAGGGCGTGAGCAACCCCAGCGCCATCTTTCTTGGCCAGCACGAGCGCCCCGTGCCTGGAAGCTGCGTGCTCGCCGCGCTGGAGGGCACGCGCCCCATGCTCGTGGAGGTGCAGGCGCTGGTGGACGAAGCAGGCGCCGCCGCGCCCAGGCGCCTGTCCGTGGGGCTGGACCGCGAACGCCTGGCCATGCTGCTTGCCGTGCTGCACCGGCACGCGGGCGTGGCCTGCGGCGACCAGGACGTGTTCATCAACGCTGTGGGCGGCGTGCGCATCGCCGAGCCTGCGGCAGATTTGGCGGTGATGCTGGCCATCGGCAGCAGCCTGAGCGCTCGCGCGCTGCCGCGCGGCTTCGTCGCCTTTGGCGAAGTCGGCCTGGCGGGTGAAGTGCGCCCGGCCCCGCGCGGGCAAGAGAGGCTGCGCGAAGCCGCCAAACTCGGCTTTTCCACCGCCCTGCTGCCGCGCGCCAACATGCCCCCGCGCCGCAGTGCCAAGGCGTTTGAAGGGCTGCGCCTGCTGCCCGTCTCGCGCGTGGACGAGGCGATTGCCGCTGTGCGCGAGTTGCGTGCGGGCGATTGATTTCCCAGCCATTCTAGTTGCGATGAGTATCTCTTGCTTGCCTGCAAATATCGCCGGCAGTGCTGCATCAGTGACTTGGGTATCAAAAAATGCGTCTTTTGCTTTCCACAGTTTTTGTTGGGTATTGCCTGAATGCCGGCATATATTGCCGGCATTCTTGTTATTTATTCTGGGGTATATCAACGTGCAGCACGCGCCCAGCATCTCCACCCCTTGTTCCACAATCGCGCCCCATGCACGCATCCATGACAAGCGAGTTGGAGCGCCAGGCGGCGCGGCTCGCTGAACTTGACTATCTGCTCGCGCAAAGCGACGTGGCCGCTGACCCGCAGCAGGCCACGGCGCTGACGCGCGAGCGCAGCCAGCTTGCGCCCACAGTTGAGGCGTGGCAGCGCCACCAGCAGCGCGCCGCTGACTTGGAAGCCGCCCGCGCCCTGCTTGCCGACCCCGAAATGGCGCCGCTGGCGCGCGAGGAAATCAGCGCCGCGCAAGAAGAGATGGCGGCGCTGGAGGCGGAGCTTGAGCACCTGCTGCGCCCGCAGGACCCGGATGACGCGCGCTACGCCCTGCTGGAAGTGCGCGCGGGCACGGGCGGCGACGAATCGGCGCTGTTTGCTGGCGACCTGCTGCGCATGTACACGCGCTACGCCAGCGCGCGCGGCTGGCCGGTGCAGCTTTTGAGCGAAGCGCCCGCGCCGCTTGGCGGCTACAAGGAGGCGGTGCTGCGCATTGCCGCCGATGGCGCCTACGGCGCGCTGCGCTTTGAATCGGGCGGGCACCGTGTGCAGCGCGTGCCCGTCACCGAGGCGCAGGGGCGCATCCACACCAGCGCCGCCACGGTGGCCGTGATGCCGGAGCCGGACGAGGCGCAGCCCATCACGCTGAACATGGCGGACGTGCGCATCGACACCTTCCGCGCCAGCGGCGCTGGCGGGCAGCACATCCAGAAAACCGATTCCGCCGTGCGCGCCACGCACCTGCCCACGGGGCTTGTGGCCGAATGCCAGGACAGCCGCAGCCAGCACAGCAACAAGGCACAGGCGCTGCGCGTGCTGCAGGCGCGGCTGCAAGAGCGCGAGCGCAGCGCCCGCGCCGCCGAAGAAGCCGCCACGCGCCGCGCCCTCATTGGCTCAGGCGATCGCAGCGACCGCATTCGCACCTACAACTTCCCGCAAGGGCGCGTGACGGATCACCGCATCAGCCTGACGCTGCACGCGCTGCCCGCCATCATGGACGGTGGCCTGCAGCCCCTGCTGGACGCCCTGCGCCAGGCGTGGGACGCCGCGCAAAGTGCCGCGCAAAATCCGTAATAAACAAGGGCGCTGCGCCAAAATGCGAAAACACGTATCTTCGTGTAGGCGTGATGCATCGCGTCCTGGCCGCAATAATCTTCAATTTTCACATGTTCATTTTCACTCCCGCGCAGCAGCGCCACGCTCTCCTTTGGCTGACGCTTTTTCATATTTTGATTATCACCGCCAGCAACTGGCTGGTGCGCTACCCGTTTGTGGTGTTTGGCGTGCACACCACCTGGGCGGCGTTGAGTTACCCGTTCACTTTTCTCACCACCGATTTGACGGTGCGTATTTTCGGCGCGCCGCACGCGCGGCGCATCATTTTGAGCGCCATGCTGCCGGGGCTGCTTTTTTCCTACCTGCTTTCCATTGTCAGCCATACGCCGCTGGTGCTGTTTGACAGCGTCGCCGCGCGCATTGCGCTGGCGAGTTTGAGCGCGTATGCCGCCGGGCAGCTGCTGGATGTGTTTGTCTTCAACCGCCTGCGGCAATTGAAACAATGGTGGCCGGCGCCCGCCGCTTCCACCGTGCTGGGCAATGCGCTGGATACGCTGATATTTTTCTCTGTGGCCTTTTACACCAGCCGCGATGCGTTTATGGCAGCGCACTGGCCGGAAATTGCCGCCGTGGATTACGGCTGCAAACTCGCCATTTCCGGCTTGCTGTTTTTGCCGGCGTATGGCGTGCTGCTGGGCGTGCTCACGCGCCGCCTCACCCATACTCAAGCGCAACGCCGCCGCGCCGCTGCCCTTGCGCCGCGTTTTGCCACCAGCGTGCCGGACTGATACTCCATCAGTTTACCGTTCATTGCCAGCGATATATAAGGGCAATGTACGCATACCCTGGCAATCCATACGCCATTCAGGCATCACAAAAAAGCCGCCCGGTTTTCTCGTCCGGGCGGCTTTGTCGTTTTTAAAAAGCACTCTCAGGCGGCGCCGTTCCAATAAAAAGTGTCATCGGGCAGTTTGCCGCCGATGAGCTTGGGCTGGCGCGCGGCGAGTTGCTCAAAGAAGAACTCAATGTCGGCGCGTGCGGCAGCGGCGGGCACAACTTCACCCGGGGCGGCGCGCATGCTCTCGGCCACGCCTTCGGGGGTGAGCATGTCCACGCGCGCTGCGACGAGCTTGCCGCACTCGTCGGGCTGGGTGTTGCACCAGTTTTGCGCTTCGCTGTACGCCTGCATGAAGCGGGCGATGAGCGGCGCGTTGCCAAGCTGCGTGCCCATGACGGCGATGCCCGCCTGCGGGATTTTGGGCGCGCGCGCAAAGGCGCGTGCCCACTCCTGCTGCATGTCCACGCTGCGGTGCAGCGCGGGGGCGATGGCGCTCACGGGCATGGTGCGCGACTTTTTCATGCCGGTGGAGACGGCGGGTTCGGCCAGCAGCGCGTGCTTGGCGCGGCGTGTGAGCAGCAGCTGCATGGCGTCCAGCGGAGTGGCGGTGTAGCGCAGGGCGATGGCGTCCTCGCCGCTGCCGATGGGGATGCCGAGTTTTTCGGCAAGCGTGGCAAAGACGATGTCGGGCATGTCGCCACGGAAGGGCATGAGCAGTTCCTTGCCGCGCAACTCCTCCAGCGCCTTGATGGCTGGGTCGCTGGAGACGACGTAAAGAATGCGCCAGACGCTGATGCACAGCAGCCGCAGCTTGACGC
Source organism: uncultured Pseudomonadota bacterium (assembly GCA_900320815.1). Lineage (GTDB taxonomy): Bacteria > Pseudomonadota > Gammaproteobacteria > Burkholderiales > Burkholderiaceae_C > Ottowia. The sequence continues at coordinate 16,426 of ONTY01000001.1, read as the reverse complement.
CGCGGTTGTAGAGGTTGGCAGCGACGTTGCTGGGCATGGCGAGGAAGTCGGCTTTGCCTTCGAGCGCGAGGGCGCGCAGCTGATCCGGGTCTTTCCAGGTGAGGAATTCGACCTCCTCAGCCACGTCGGCAAGCATCTTGGCTTCGGTGATGCGGATGAGCGCGTTGCTGACAGCGGCGTACGGCCCGGCCAGCGTGAGCTTGGGCACGCGCTGGATGGGCGCAGCCGAAGCCGAAGCAGCAGAGGCTGCTGCTTGCTGCGCGCGCAGCCAGGGGGCGGCCAGTGCAGTGGTGGCGAGGGCGGCGCCTTTGAGCAGCGCGCGGCGGGTGGGACGGTTTGCTGGCATGGCGGTTAGAACTCGGCGTTCCAGGAGATGGCGAGGCTGCGCCCGGGCGCTTGCACTTCATAGCCAGGGCGTCCGACGGCGAGGTGGTTGTGGTAGCTGTGGTCGGCAATGTTCTTGATGGCGATGCGCAGGGCGTGGCCGGGGCAGTAGCGCCAGGTGGCGCCAATGTCCAAGAGCACGTAGCCACCGGTGACGTCTTCGGTGCCGCGTGAGAACGCGGTGGCCACGCGCTTTTGCCGGGCGCTGGCGTGCACCTGTGCGTCCATCGTCCAGCCGGCGGCAACGCCACCTTCCCAGCCGACGGTGAGGGTGTCGGCGGGCATTTGATACAGCGGCTCTTTGAGGTCGTTGTTGCGGCCACGGATGCGGGTGTAGGCGGCAGAGAGCCAGTGGCCGGGCATGAATTGCCAGCGCGCGCCGGCTTCAAAGCCTTTGATGGTGACGCTGCCCAGGTTCACCGTCTGCTTGCAGATGCCCGCCTGCTGCGCCCCGCAGGCGGCGATGGCGGCCTGCCCCACCAGCGGCGTGCCGGTGATGTAGTTGCTGATGCGGTTGCGGAAGAAGGATAGGGCGTATTCCACGTTCTGGTCGGCGCCTTTGAGCCCCAGTTCAAATTGCGTGGCTTTTTCGGGGGAGACCTGCGGGTTGGCGGCGTAGTACGAGCCGTCAAAGCGCAGCCCGGACTGGAAGCGTTCGCGCATGTCGGCGGCGCGAAAGCCACGGGCAATGTTCACGTAGGGACGCACGAGGGGCTGCACTTCGTACATCAGCCCAAGATTGCCGGAGACGGCGCTGTCGCTGCGGTTGATGCCGCTGGTGACGCTGCCGTTGTTGAGCCAGTCGGCGCTGCCGCGCACGCGGTCGTAGCGCACGCCGGCGAGCACGCGCAGGCGGTCAAACTGCATGTCGTCTTGCAGGTAGACGCCGGCGGCGCGCATCTTGCCGTTTTTGAACGGGTTGGAGGCAGCGGCCTGCGCGAAGCTGGGCGGCGCCCATTGCCGGGCGTCGGGGCTGGCTTTCATCTGCCAGAGGTTCACGCCAAAGGACAGCAGGTGCTGCGGGTGCGCCAGCCATTCGCCCTTGGCGTCAAAGCCGTCAGTCTTGAACTTCACGTCGTTGGTGTTGATGTCGCGCCTCAGACCGTTGGCCCAGCCGTGGATGGTGCGGTGCATTTCCTGGCGATACAGGCGCAGGTCAACGCCCACAGGCGTGGTGCTGCTGCGCGCCAGGTTGTAGCCCGCCTCGTACAGGCGGCGCTCGGTGCGCGGGGAGCGGATGGTGGTGCTGCCCACGGCGGGCAGCGGGTGCGGCTGCGTGGTGCCGGGGTGCCACACGTCGTCGTCGCGCTGCTGCTGTGCGGAAAGGCGGATTTGCTGGTTGGCATCGATGCGGTAGCGGTACTGCCCGATAAAGGCGCGCGAGTCGTAGCCGGTGCGCGGCACTTTGCCATCGCCAGAGCGGTAGTCATTGGCATGGCGCAGCGCCACGCCGCCCATGAAGGCGTGGTCGCCCTGGCTGGCGTTCATCACCAGCGCGCCGTTGACACCCTTGCTTGCACTGTCAAACCCTAGCCCCGTGCGCCAGTGCACGCCGGGGGTAAAGCGCGCCTGCGGCAGGCGTACGTTGATGGCACCACCCAGCGCGCCGGTGCCGTAGAGCACAGAAGAGGGGCCTTTGACAACTTCCACTTTTTCTGCCAGCCCCAGCGACATGAAGGACGAGACAGCGCCCACGGGTTGCGCCGAGTTCAGCCGCACGCCGTCCACCATCATCACCACGCCCTCTTTTTGCAGCCCTCGGATGACGATGTTTTGCCCCTGCGCGCTGTCGCCCGAAGCGGCCAGCCCCGGCTCGCCTTTGAGTGCCTCGGCCACGTTGGCGGCCTGGCGCTGCTGGATGCCTTCTGCCCCCAGTTCGGTGGTGGCCACGGGCGTTTCCACAGCGGGCGTTTCGTAGCCCGTGGCGGTGACGGTGACGGTGGAGAGCGTGGCAGCGGCCTCATCGTCGCCTGCGGCAACAACGGCGGCTTCTTCAGTGGCGGCATCTTGCGCAAAAGCAGCGGGTAGTCCGGCGACAAGTGCCAACGCGGCCAAAGCAATGGGAGTGCGTGTATTCATGCGGAAAAGCTCCAGAAAAAAACCGTTTCAAGTCTAATAGGAACACTTCGCATTGCCTGACGCATATAGACCTGTCGCGTTGCTGCCCTCCAACGTGCCCGATGGAGTAAGGCGGCGGCTGCTGCCCCCGGCAGCGCAGAAAAACCGCGCTTGCATCCCGGACTTTTGCACGATTCTGGAAAACAGGCTGCGGCGCTGTGTCGCAAAACGGGCATAAAAAAAGCGCACCGCAATGGCGCGCCTTTCAAAAAAATAAATCCCAGTCAAGAAAATACAAAACGCCGGCGTTTGCAGCGCCTCACTTCGCCGCGGCCCGTCCCCGCACCGCTTGCGCTACGGCCTCGCCCAACTCCAGCACCGCCATCGCGTAGAAGCTGCTGTGGTTGTAGCGCGTGACGACATAAAAGTTCTCGCTGCCTACCACATACTCTGGCACTCCAGTTCCGTTCGGCAATTCAATAAGCGCGAGTTTGCCGCCATACTGTGCCCCACTACCCAGAGGCGTGGCGCCCAGCGCGCGCATTTGCGCGGCGCTCATGGAGGGGGTGATGTCGCTGGCCAGCAGCTGTGCCAAATCTGCATCCGCTGCCACGTGCACCCCCCAGTGTGTTGGCACACCAGCCTTCCAGCCGTAGCCGGCAAAGTAGCTTGCCACCGAGCCAATGGCGTCTGCTGCGCTGTGCCACAGGTCAATGCTTCCGTCGCCGTCAAAGTCCACCGCATAGCGCAACCAGCTCGAAGGCATGAACTGTGCGATACCCATTGCCCCAGCGTAGCTGCCCAGTGGCTGTCCTGGCGACAGCCCCATGCGCTGGCACAGCAGCATGAAATAGCCAAGCTCGCCGGCGAAATACGCCTGCCTGGCAGCAGCGCGCGGGTGCGTGGCGGGAAAGTCAAAGGTCAGCGTTGCCAGCGCATCGAGCACGCGAAAGCTGCCCATGTTGCGCCCGTAGAGCGTTTCGATGCCCAAGATGCCGCAGACGATTTCCGGCGGCACGCCGTAGCGTGTGTGCGCGCGCTCCAGCGCCCGCGTGTGCTGGCGCCAAAAGCGCGCCCCGGCGCGAATGCGCACCGGCTCCACCATGCGGCGGCGGTAGCTGCGCCAATTGCGGCTGCTGGGCGCTGCGGGCAGCATCAGGCGCGGCACGCGCGGCAGAAACTGTGCCTGCGCAATCGCCGCGCGCACCCACGGCTCAGGCAGTGAGTAGTGCGCTGCCAGTGCGCTGGCCCACTGCATTGCCTCTGGGCGCTCGCCATACGCGCCGCCCGCCGCCTGCGCCACGCGCGGCAGCGCGGGCAGCAGCGGCGCCGCAAGCAAACTGGCAAAGCGTGCGCCAAAGGCGCGGCGGTCAAGGGGAGCAGGCATAGGAGTGATGAAAAAACAGTGGAGCGAACAAGAGAGGGGAGCGGCCGAAAACGCAACGAATGTTTACAGCGCAGCGGCGCATTGTCGCTGCCCGCGCGCTGCGCTGAGGTGCGGCGGGGGGCGTGTTTCACTCTGCCAGCCGCGCAATCTGCTCTCGTGCCGCAGCACGCGCGGCCTCGTGCAGGGCAAGGAGTGTTTCCAGGCTGTCTGGGGCGCCGGGGTCGGTGGCGTCCAGCGTGGCGCGCACCACCTCATACATCTGGGTGAAACGGATGCGCCGCTGCAGGAAGGCGGCCACCGCCTCTTCATTGGCGGCGTTGAGCACGGCGCAGGTGCCGCGCGGCGCGCGCAGCGCCTCCCACGCCAGCGCCAGCGCGGGAAAGCGCGCGCGGTGCTCCGCACTGTCCGCCGGCTCAAACGTCAGCGGCGCCAGCGCCGCAAAGTCCAGCGCCGCCGCGCCGCTCTCAATGCGCTGCGGCCACGCCAGCCCGTAGGAGATGGGTGTGCGCATGTCGGGCGTGCCAAGCTGCGCGAGCATCGAGCCGTCGCGGTAGCGCACCATGGAGTGAATGACGCTTTGCGGGTGGATGAGCACCTCAATGCTCTCCGGCGCCACGTCAAAGAGCCAGCGCGCCTCAATCACCTCCAGCGCCTTGTTCATCATGGTGGCGGAATCCACCGAGATTTTTCGCCCCATGCGCCAGTTGGGGTGCGCGCAGGCTTGCTCGGGCGTCACATCACGCAGCGTCTCCGGCGCCCTCTGGCGGAACGGCCCGCCGGAGGCGGTGAGGATGATGCGCTCCACCTGTTCTGCCCACACGCTGCGGTCGGCAGGCAGCGACTGGAAGATGGCGGAATGCTCGCTGTCAATGGGCAGCAGCGTGGCGCCGCCCTGCTGCACAGCGGCAAGGAAGATGTCGCCGCCCACGACGAGCGCCTCCTTGTTCGCCAGCAGCAGCCGCTTGCCCGCGCGCGCCGCCGCCATGCACGGCGCCAGGCCCGCGGCGCCCACGATGGCGCCCATCACCACGTCCACATCAGCGGCGGCGGCAATCTCCTCGGCAGCCTGTGCGCCAGCGAGCACCTGCGTGGGCACGCCCTCGCTTTTGAGTTTTTCGGCAAGCTGCGCGGCGTGCGGCGCGCTGGCCATCGCCGCCACGCGCGGGCGCCACTGCGCGCACTGCGCGGCGAGTTCATCCACGCTGGTGGATGCGGCCAGCGCCACGACTTCATAGGCGTGGGCATGGCGGGCGGCTACGTCCAGCGTGTTGCGCCCTATGGAGCCGGTGCTGCCCAGCACCGCCAGGCGTTGTTTGGGCATGTGTGTGTCCTTTCCGTTGTGCGCTTTGCCACGGGCAAGAGAGGGGCAGAGCCAAAAAAACGCGCCAGTATAGGCAGCGCAGCATTGCATAAATTTAGTGGGTATTCTTTACTTACCCGCGTAAGTTAACGGCATTGAATGTTTGAGTTGTTGAGTATTGAGATATTCAAAGCGTTGGATGCGGCCAGCCGTCACCGCCCGCGCCCGCCACGCTGCCTGCTGCGCTGGCAGCACCGGCGGCAATCGCAGCCAGCCAGTGCGGCGTGCTGTGGGCAATGTCCGCCCCCAGCCCGCGCACGACGCACACGGCTGCCGCGCCGGCGGCGGCGCACTGGCGCGCCTGGCTGCCTTCCAGCACGCCGCCAATGGCCACCACTGGCCAGCCGGCCATGCGAGACCACCAGCGCAGGTTGCGCAGCCCTTGGGGACGCCAGGGCATCGCCTTGGTCGTTGTGGGCCACACGGGGCCGCAGGCGATGTACCAGGGGCGCAGGCTGCGTGCGCGCGCCAACTCCCACACGCTGTGGCTGCTGACCCCAAGCCGCACACCGCTGGCGGCAAGCTGTGCGCGCTCGGCGTCGCGCAGGGCAAGCAAGTCTTCCTGCCCCAGGTGCAGCGCCAGTCCTGCCGCGCCCGCCGCAGCCATCTCCAGCGCCAGGCGCCAGTGGTCGTCAATGACCAGCGTGGCGCCAGCTGCGCGGCACGCGGCCAGTGCCTGCTGTGCCTCGCGCCGCAGCGCAGCGTGCCAGGCAGCGTCGCCGCCGCCAGCGGACGCCTTGATGCGCAGCTGAATGATGGGGATGCGCGCCTGCGCCGCCTGCTGCACGCGCGCTGCGCTGTCCACGATGGCGTAGAGCGCGCAGCCGCCGCCCTCCATGAGCGGCGCGGCGGGGGAGGCATCCGCTTGCAGCAACGCCGCATCAGGCGGCGCTTTTCCCCACGTCATCACGGGCATGAGGTGGGGCAGGGCGGCGGAGCCGGGCTGCGCGTTTGCCGGCCCGGCGCCGCTGCCTGCTGCGTAGCCGCAGTGCAGGGCGTGCGCCGTGGCCATCTTGGCCAGCACCAGCGCGTCCGCCGCCACAAAGCCGCGCGCCATTGCCGCCGCTGCACTGGCGGCAAAGGTGCAGCCGCTGCCGTGCGTGTGCCGCGCGGCCAGCCGGGGCAGGGCGAGCCAGCCGCATGCGTGCGCTGTATCCCCCCAATCCAGCGCCCAGCGCGTGTCGCTGCCAGCGGCGTCGGGCACGTCACCGCCAGTCACCGCCACCGCCTGCGCGCCCATGCCGCGTAGCGCCGCCGCCAGCGCAGGGGGTGGTGCATCGGGCGGCAAGCCAGCCAGGCGCTGCGCCTCGCGCACATTGGGCGTAACAAGGCTGGCGCGCGGCAGCAATTCGTCACGCAGCGCGCACAGATACTGCTCATCGGCAAAAGCGGCGCCTGTCGTCGCGCCCAGCACCGGGTCAACAACCAGCGCCACGCGGCGGCCTGCGGCGCGCAGCGCGTCTACACAGCGCGCCACTTCGCGCACCGCTGCCGCACTGCCCAGCAGCCCGGTTTTGATGACCGCTGGCGGCATGTCGGCGGCCAGCGCCGCCAGCTGCGCGCGCACCACCTCGGCGGGCACAGGCTGCACATGCAGCACAGCGCGCGAGTGCTGCGCCGTGACCGCCGCAACCACCGGACACAGGTGCACGCCTGCCGCCCGCGCCGCGCGTGCATCGGCGCTCAGCCCCGCGCCGCCGCCGCTGTCGCTGCCCGCGACGGACCAGACGATGGGAGGAGAGGCAATTTCAGGAGAGTTCATGGCATTCATCAGCACGCTGGAAAAAAGAAGGGGGGAGTGTTGCCACACCAGCCTTGAGCCAGCAGAGCTGGCTGCTGCAAGGGTATCCATTGTCTGCCGGCACAACATGCCGGCATCGCAGACCAACAAACAAGAGTATTAAAGGAGCATTTTGATACCCAATCATTTGACACGCCATTGCCGTTTTGATATGCCGGCAAGCAATAGATACTCCGTCAAATCAGAGAAAATGCCGCTTTTCTACAATTTCTTCCCATGATGAAACGCCTCTCTGTCCCCTTTCTGCGCGCCGCGCTGGCTGCTGCGCTGCTGCTGGCGGCCAGCGCCGCCCGCGCTGACCTTTGGGGCTACACCGACAAGCAAGGCATCACGCACCTGGCCGCGCGGCGCGTAGACGCGCGCTACAGCCTCTTTGTGCGCGGCGCCGGTGCCGCGCGGCTGGACCCTGCCGCGCCCGCGCTTGGTCTCTCACCCCTTGGCGCGCACAACAGCGCCAGCGGTGCCAGCGCCGCCTCGCTGCGCCGCTTCGGGCGCGTGAACTACTCCGCCGGCTACCGCGCCGTGCGCCAGCACATCAGCGAAGCGGCGCAAAAACACAAAGTGGACTACGCGCTCATCAAAGCCGTCATTGCCGCTGAATCCGGCTTCAACCCCTACGCCGTCTCGCCCAAAGGCGCCACCGGCCTCATGCAGCTCATGCCCGACACCGCGCGCCAATACGGACTGGACCCGGACAGGGAAGGCGTGCTTACCGACGCGCGCACCAACATCCTTGCCGGCACGCGGCACCTGGCCCGCCTCATACGCCGCTTTCAGGGCGACACGCGGCTGGCCGTGGCCGCCTACAACGCTGGCGAAGGCGCCGTGCAGCGCGCTGGCGGCGTGCCCAACTACCCGGAAACCCGCAACTACGTGGACATCGTCCTCGGCCTCTACCAACTCTTTTTGCCCGGCGATGCCGAGGCCACAGGGCTGAAACCCAGCACCCAAAGCCGCCGAGGCAAATCGCGCACCCAGCCCGCCGCCGCCGCTGCCCAGCAAACCGCCGCCGCCAGCATCGGCCAAGGCAGCAGCGGGCGCGTGCGCGTGCAATTTGCCGCTCCTGCTGCCGCTGCATCCGCGCCCAAAAAATAAAAAAGCACGGGGCATAACCACACAGCGCGGCCATGAAACGCCTTGACCGCCCGCTTCTTGCCGCCGCCAAAAAAGGCGATGTCGAAAAAATCCGCCCTCTGGCGGCGCTGCTGGAAAAAGCGGGCGCTAACCTGGCTGCGGTGCAATTCATTTTCAGCAGTATCGGCTCCAATATGGATGTCAAAAGCAGCGATGCCAGCCTGTTTGCCGCCATTTTGCGGGGCAATAGCGAGACGGTGCGCCTGCTGCTGGCGCATGGCGCGCGCCGCGGGCTGGAGGCGGCCATTGCCACCGCCAAAAGCAGTAAGAATACGGCGGCGCTGGCACTTTTGCGCGCCGTTAAAATTGAAAATCAACACACCAAGGAATGAATATGGAAGCTGCCGAAATCCTCTCTGGTGCAGACGCTGCCAATGCCCTGCTGCTGGCTGCCGCCGATGCTGCTGATATGGAGATGGCGCGTGCGGCGCTGGCAGCGGGCGCAGATGCCAATGCCAGCGGCTTGCGCGGCATTGTGGAAGGCGTGAGCGCGCTGATGCTGGCCGCGCGCACTGGTGCGCTGGATCTGGTGCAGCTTTTGGCGGAAGCGGGGGCAGATATTGGCGCCCTTGACAGCGCGGGCGAGTCAGCGCTGATGCGCGCAGCAGCTGGCGGATTTATAGAAATTGTGCAGTTTCTGCATGGCAAGGGCGCGGCGCTGGAGACTGCTGATTTTTCTGGTGCCAGCGCACTGATGCTGGCTGCCGAGGGCGGGCATGTGAAAACAATGGAGTTTTTGCTAGAGCATGGCGCCGATATTCACGCCGCCCCGGCGCCGCTGGAAAGGACGGCGCTGCTGCACGCAGCGGGCGGCGGGCATGTAGCGGCGCTGGAATTGCTGCTGCAGCGTGGCGCAGATATTGGCGTGGTGGATTATTCTGGCGGCTCGGCACTGATGCGCGCGGCAGAACACGGGCATGTGGCAGCGGCGCATTTTCTTGCTGGGTGCGGGCTGGACGTTAATGCGACGGATTATTATGGTGCCACGGCTTTGATGCGTGCCGCCGGGCGCGGGCATGTGGATATGCTGCAGTTTTTGCTGGGGTGCGGCGCCAGCACGAATGCGGCCGATCATGAAAGCAAAACGGCGCTGATGATGACTGCCATAGCCGGGCATAAAGCGGCAGCGCAGATTTTGCTGGATGCAGACGCCGATATTGCCGCCACCGATGAAGATGGGCTGACGGCGTTGATGCATGCAGCCGCTGGCGGGCGCCTGGAGGTGCTGCGCCTGCTGCTGGAATATGGTGCCAATGTGAATATCAGAAACCACTGGGGCAGGACGGCATTGATGGCGGCAGTGGCGCGCGCACATGTGGAGATTGTGCGAATGCTGCTGGGGCGCGGGGCAAATTTTCGCGCGATTGATAACGGGGGAAATACAGCACTCTCCATTGCGCAGGTGCAGGGCAGCACGGCCATTGCCGCGCTGCTGCGCGAGGCGGGGGCGCAGGCGTAGTCCGGCACCGCCGTATTTCCGTATACTCTTGGTATTGTCACTTGTTTACCGGTAAGTTACGCCGGCAAACAAAGAATACCCATTGACTATACGTCAGGCTGTAGGGATACGTTCGCCGCGCAGCGAGTGCGGCAGGGCGGCGGTGATGTGCACGTCAATCATGTGCCCGGCGAGGCTGGCGCCGCCCGTGCCGCCGGCAAAGTTGACGATGCGGTTGCAGAAGGTGCGCCCCATCAACTCGCCCGCCGCGCCCCGGCGCGCTGGCCCCTCCACCAAAATGCGCTGCGTGCTGCCAACGCGGCTGGCGCTGATGGCGTCCACGTTTTTTTGCAGCGCCGCCTGCAGCGCCTGCAGGCGCGCGAGTTTGACGGCGTGCGGCGCATCGTCGGGCAGGTCGGCGGCGGGGGTGCCGGGGCGCGGGCTGTAAATAAAGCTGAACGAGGCGTCAAAACCCACTTCGTCCACCAGCCGCATGAGCTGCTCAAAATCCTTTTCCGTTTCACCAGGGAAGCCGACGATAAAATCGCTGGAAATGGAAATATCCGGGCGCACGGCGCGCAGTTTGCGGATAATGCTCTTGTATTCCAGCGTGGTGTAGCCGCGTTTCATGGCCGCCAGAATGCGGTCAGAGCCGTGCTGCACGGGCAGGTGCACGTGGCTGGCGAGTTTGGGCACGCGCTCGTAGGCGGCAATCAGGCGCGCGGTGAACTCGTTGGGGTGGCTGGTGGTGTAGCGCAGGCGTTCAATGCCGTCAATTTCCGCCGCATATTCCAGCAGCAGCGCCAGGTCTGCGGTGTCGCCCGTGTTGCCCATCGCGCCCCGGTAGGCATTGACGTTTTGCCCAAGGAAAGTGATTTCACACACACCCTGGCTGGCAAGGTCGGCAATTTCCGTGAGTACGTCGTCAAACGGGCGGCTGAACTCTGGCCCGCGCGTATAGGGCACGACGCAATAGCTGCAGTATTTTGAGCAGCCTTCCATAATGGAAACAAAGGCGCTGCCGCCCTTGACCTGTGGCGCGGGCAGGCAGTCAAACTTTTCTATTTCCGGAAAACTGATGTCCACCTGCGGCACTCCGCTGCGCTCGCGCTGCTCCAATAATTGCGGCAGGCGGTGCAGGGTTTGCGGGCCAAAGACCACGTCTACAAATGGCGCGCGCTGCACGATGGCCGCGCCTTCCTGGCTGGCAACGCAGCCGCCCACGCCAATGCGCACGCTGGGACGTTGCGTTTTCACCATGCGTGCGCGCCCGAGTTCTGAAAACACTTTTTCCTGCGCCTTTTCGCGCACCGAACAGGTGTTGAACACAATCAGGTCGGCGTCTTCCTGCGAATGGACAATTTCGCACCCTTCTGGGCTGGCGCGCAGCACGTCAAGCATTTTCTGCGAGTCGTAGTCGTTCATCTGGCAGCCGAAGGTTTTGAGAAAGACTTTGCGGGGCATGGCAGCAGGAAAAGGAAAATGAGGCAGGAAACAAAAGCGCCCGGCCAGGGCCGGGCGCGCGCAAGGGGGGGAGTTTTTTAGTTCCGGATCTGTTTGGTGTCGTCGCCAATCAGGCGCTCGAGCAGCGAAGGTGCTTTTTCTCTGGGCATCTTTTGCTGTATTTCGCGGTCGTTGAGAATCCAGACTTCGCGAATAACGCCGCGCGGGTCGCGCACATAATTGACAATAAAGGTTTTGCCAATGAGTTTGCCGCGCAGCGGAATACGGTTGTATTCGTCGTGCACACGGACGGCGGGCGAGAGGCGCTCGGTTTTGCCGTTGAGCTGCACTTCTTTATCGCGCACAAACTGCATTTTTCCGCGCATGGAGCCACGCGGGAAAACGCGCAGCAGCGCCAGCGCAGGGCGGGGCGAGAGGGGCAGGAGCAGCGCGGCGGCGGCGCTGCCAAGCAGCAGGCGGCGGGTGGGGTTCATGGGAAGCGGTGCGGCAAATTGAAAGAAAACGCTCCATTGTAGGCGGCGGCTTAATCCGCTTCGCCCTCGCCGTAGGGCGGTGGAAAGCCAAGCTGCGTGAGGATGCGCGTCTCCAGCGCCTGCATGGCCTCGGCCTCGGCGTCCGCTTCGTGATCCCAGCCCTGCGCGTGCAGCGCGCCGTGCACGAGCAGGTGCGCGTAGTGCGCGGCCAGTGGTTTGCCTTGCTCCTGCGCTTCGCGTGCCACCACGGGCGCGCACAGCGCCAGGTCAGCGGCCACGTGCGGCGCGCCGGCGTAGGCAAAGGTGAGTACGTTGGTGGCGTAGTCGCGCTGGCGAAAGCTGTTGTTCAACTGCCGCCCCTCTGCTTCATCGACGATGCGGATGGCAAAGGCGGCGCTTTGCACATCGCCGCCCAGCGCCGCGCGCAGCCAGCGCGCCACGCGGCGGCGCTCGAGCGCGGTGCGGTGCAGCGCCACGCCGTCAAAACGGGCGAAGTGCAGGCTCAATTGCAGCGGCTGCAAGGCTTTGGTATGCGGTGGAAAGGACATGAGAGGTCAGCGTGTAAAATTTTTGGAGCAAGGAACTAAGGTGCATAAGGTGAATATAAATCAAAATTTCACGACCGATTCGGGAAGAATGGAATGGCTCGATGTCTCGCGGGCAATAGGCATGTTTGCAATTTATTTGATACATTTGGGAAAAGATGCAGGGGGGGCATATATGGGCACATCAATTTGCCGTTCCTTTATTTTTCTTTCTTTCCGGAGTCGCTGAAAATTTCAATCAACGGAGTCTTGCTGAAAGTGTTCAAAATACCGCAGTATCCCTGCTGCTCCCGTGGGTTTTTTTTAGTTTGCTTTGTACGCTATTTTTGTTTATTTTTGAAGGTTCGGTGCCCTGGCGTGAGTGCTTGAGCGTATTTTTGCAAGGGAATATCAGGAACCAGTCGCAATTTGCAGCTCTATGGTTTTTTACGGGATTGTTTTCTGTAAAAATAATTTTTTCAATAATAAAAAAGTTGAAAGTAAAATGGCTAATTTTCGCCGTGTGCCTCATGCTGTGGTGGGGTGCGGAAAGTTTGCTCCCTGTTTCGGCTGTCAGGGAACCACGTTGGTGGTATAATATAGACAGTGCATGCTATTATATTTTATATTTTTGTCTCGGTTGGATTTCTTTCGGCAATTTGCGATTGCTGTTGGAGAGTTACGATAAAGGAATTCAGCTTCTGAAGGCGGTCTTATTTTTGGTATGCGGCATGTATTCGATACAATTTTTTTGGGAAAGAGATATGCTGTTGAGCGTATGGACTGGTGGGGGTATTTTTGCCGGTATCAGGGGCGTCGTGGGTTCCCTTATCTCAGTGCTTTTTATTGTGATTTTGTCCAGTTATCTTTCGGTATGCGAGGGGCTGAGAGCCGTGGGAAGGAATTCTGTTTATTTGTGTGGCAGTGATTATATTGTAAGGAATGGTTTGATGCTTTTGCCGGGCATCTTTGGTGTTGAAATTGTGCTCACCAGTCCTGTACAGGCGTGGATGCTTGCCGTATTGTTTTGCGCTGTCGTACATAAGTGCCTGGTTCCTTGGGAGAAGATACTTTTGAGGCGCATACAGATGGCGTTTGTGAAAAAAGAGGAAAGGTTATCGTCGCCATAGCGGCCGGCGCATGAACGAGCGGTGTCGCCTGAGTTAGGCGGCGTTTCGCCACTGCCCGCCGTCAAGGCGCTGGCGCGCCATTTCGCAATAGGCGGGTGATTGTTCTATCAGGATGAATTGCCGCCCGTGGCGGCGTGCGCACACTGCCGTTGTGCCGCTGCCGGCGAAGGGGTCGAGCACGACGGTGCCGGGGGCGCTTTGCAAAATGCGGTCAATCAGCGCCTCGGGGTAGGGCGCGGGGTGCGGGTTTTTCATTTCCTGCTTGATTTCCCACACGTCGGTGAATTTGTTGGCGCCGGGTGCGAGACGGAAATCGCGCCTGCACAGCAGGTAAATCTGCTCCGTGACAGGCAGAAAATAGCCGGCGTTGAAATTGATGGCGCCGCTGCGCTTCCAGGTGATGATTTGCCGCAGCGGAAAGCCGGCGACAATTTCGCGCCGGTCCTGCAGCAGGCCGGCCTGCACGCGGTTTTTGTTGTTGTAGAAAATCGCGCCGTCGGGCGTGAGCAGGCGCAGCATTTCTGCCACGCATGCGCGCTGCCAGGCGACGTAGTCGGCGTATGGCATGTTGTCGTCCCAACTCTGGTAGCCGTTTTTGATGGCGGCGTTTGCCCATTTGCCGCAGCGTGTGTTTTTTTTCAGGCCGTTGCCAGTGGAATTCAAAAGGTTGTAGGGTGGGGAGGTGACGATGAGATGCACTGATTTTTCCGGCATGGCGCGCATCACTTCAAGGCAGTCGCCGCAGATGATGGCGTCACGATAATCCACGCCTGCCAGCGTGCCGGTGAAATTGACAATGCGCGTGGGTGCGGCGCATTCTTTCGTCCAAAAATTTTGCTGCATGGCGCTATTTTCGCGCATTTTCAATTATTTTCCAATGCAAAAGCGCGCAAAGATTTCGCCCAGCAGGGCGTCGGCGTCCACTTCGCCGGTGATGGCGGCAAGCTGCCGGTGCGCCAGGCGCAGCTCTTCGGCCAGCAGTTCGGGGGCGGCGAGTTGCCCCTGCGCCGCTTCAAGGTGCGCGGCAGCACCCTGCAGCGCCTGCACGTGGCGCTGGCGCGCGGTGAAGGTGTCGCCACCCTCGGCGCTCCAGCCAGCCAGCTGCAGCAGGCGCGCTCGCAGCGCGTCCAGCCCCTCGCCGTGCAGCGCGGAGATGGCGATAGCATGAGGCGCGGGCAGGGGGGCGGCGGGGGCGGCGTCGCGCTTGTTGGCGATGTGCAGGATGGGCACGTGCGCGCCCGCGTGCTGCGCGATGCGCGCGGCGATGCCGGCGCTGCTGTCCGGGCGGGTCAGGTCGTGCACCAGCAGCACGGCGTCGGCCTCGGCGATGTGTTGCCAGGCGCGCGCGATGCCGATGCGCTCTACCTCATCGGCGCCGTCGTCGCGCAGGCCGGCGGTGTCCAGCACGTGCAGCGGCACGCCTTCAATCTGGATGCTTTGCTGCACCGCGTCGCGCGTGGTGCCGGCAATCGGGGTGACGATGGCCAGCTCCGCGCCCGCCAGTGCATTGAGCAGACTGCTTTTGCCTGCGTTGGGCGCGCCGGCAATGACGACTTTCAGCCCGCCCTGCAGCAGCGCGCCCGTGCGCGTGCGGCGCTGCACGTCGGCCAGCGCGTGCGCGATGGCATCCAGCCGCGTGCGTATTTCGTGGGTGTCGGCGGCGTCCAGCTCCTCTTCCGGGAAATCCAGCGTTGCCTCCACCAGAGCGCGCAACTCCGTGAGCGGGCCAGCGAGCGCGTGCACGCGCTGCGACAGCGCCCCCGCCAGCGCGCGGCTGGCAGAGCGGGCGGCGGCTTCGGTGCCGGCGTCAATCAGGTCCATCACCGCTTCGGCCTGCGCCAAATCCAGCTTGCCGTTCAGAAAGGCGCGTTCGGTGAACTCGCCCGGGCGCGCCAGCCGCAGGCCAGGCAGGCGCGGGCGGCCATCCACCACCTCGGCTGCTGCCGACAGGCAGCGCGCCAGCAGCAGCTGCAGCACCACGGGGCCGCCGTGCGCGTGCAACTCCAGCACGTCTTCGCCCGTGTAGGAATGCGGCGCGGGAAAGGCAATGGCCAGACCCCGGTCAATGGCGCTGCCGTCGGCATCGCGGAAGGCACCAAACGTCGCTACGCGCGGCGCCAGAGGGCGCGCGCAAATCGCCGGCGCCAGCGCCAGCGTCCCCCGCCCCGACACGCGCACGATGCCCACCGCCCCGCGCCCGGGCGCGGTGGCGATGGCGGCGATGGGGTCAGTAGCGGAGGCAGTGGCGGCGGTGGCAGACATGGGACAGCGGCAACAAGATGCAAGAGGGAAGGGCGGGAGTGCGCAGCACGATGGTAGTGGCGCGGGGATGCTGCCGGATGCTGGAGCAAGAACGCCTGCACACACAGGAGTGTTTGGGTATATATCTTTTGCCGGTGGGAAATAATGGCAATGGAAGATTTGCTGTTGGGGTATATGGAAGGCCACACTGCAGCCGCCACCATGCTGCGACATAAAAAAACAGCCCGCGCTCACGAATGGCGCAGGCTGTGCTTTATGGAAGGCTTGTGCTGTTGCGACGCTTATGGTGTGACGCGGATGATGATATTGGCTCTGGCTTCGGAACTGCCAGTGGTATTCACCACGGTGATGGGATAATCACCGGCAGCCAGGTTTTCCGGGACTTTGATGACAATGTCTCCGGTGACATGGGTGACATGGTGTCCGACGTTTGTGGATGTGGAGGGGGCGAAAAATGGCCGACTGAAACCGGCATTCATGGTGTCAATGATTTGATCCGTATCTTGAAAGAAATAGCCAATATGCACGCCGGCTGGGGCGCTGATTACTGGCGGCAGATGCCACACCCATAATGTGCCCTTTGCGACCGGGATGAGAAACAGAATAGAAAACTCATCCGCAATTCCATTGCGCACGTCGCCATCGGCCAGGTCAGACGTGGCTTTCAGCACCGTCCAGCTGAACAGGGAGCCTCGCGAGGCGCGCGTCGCTTACGCGGCGCGTCGCTTACGCGAGGTGCTGCAAGGATAGCGAAAGCTGCTGGCAAAACATATGCTCCACTGAAAGGCGTTGTTGGCTGCTTTCTGGTAGGGTATCGCAACGATGCCCGCAAAAAATACGGGAAGTGAAATGTAAAAGTGTTGAGTATCTGATTCTGAAAAGCAGGGAAGCGCCCCCCTGATTCAGAGCATCAGTGTGTGCGTCGCCCGTTGCGTTTGCCGTGACTGGATTTTTTGCCAGGGGCAGGGGAGTGTTTGGCGGGGACGCGGGCGCTGTCTTCATTGACAAGGC
>ONTY01000114.1 GCA_900320815.1 uncultured Pseudomonadota bacterium | reverse complement strand
AATGTGGCCGATGTTGAACTCGGGCTTTTCGTAGTCCTTGCCCAAGCGATAAAACAGCCCGTAGGCGGCTGAAATACGGCTGGCCATCGGCAACTTGCCCATTGGGGTGTAGGGGTTGCCGTAGAGGTGCGAGGCCGCGTTGGCCATGTCAGCAAACGGCTCAATGAGCTGGCGCTGCGCTTCGTAGAGTTGATAGAGCATGGTGGATGGTTCTCGAAGATGAGTGAAAGAAAAGTTGCAGCGCAGCAATTGCTGCACTGCGGAAAATCATAGCGCAGCGCACAGCCATGAGGGCAGCGCCTGTGCTGCATCGCAGCAACGCATCCCTTCTCACCGCCTGTGCCCGGATGCCGCCCAGTGGCAAATATATGTGCACAATTGCACACTTCAATTTTCTTTGTCGTGATTTTGTTTGTCCTCTTTTTTGCACAGAAAACCAAAATGACACAGTCAGTTCCAGACAATTTTTCCGCCATATCCCCTGCCACACCACACAGCATCAGACAATCCTGGGCGGCGCAGCCCGTTGATTTTTTCGATGCCATTCGAATTTGCCTCAATAAATATGCGGATTTCAAGGGGCGTGCCAGCCGCTCCGAATTCTGGTTTTTCACACTCGCTCAAGTCATCCTTTCGGCACTTGCGACACAGAGCGAAATAATTTTCCTTGCCCTCCTCCTTCCGGGCCTGGCAGTGAGTGCCCGCCGCCTGCACGACACGGGCAAAAGCGGTTGGTGGCAAGTGCTGCCCATGAGTCTGTTTCTGGGCAGCCTCGCCATGACGGCTCTTGCATATTTTGACAGCGTTTCAGACAACAACGAAAAAAGGATTGTCATCGTTCTTGCTGCTCTCTTGTGGCTTGCCTCCATCGTTATTATGATGATACTTTTTTTCGCCAAAGGGCAAGACGCTCCCAACCGTTTTGACAAAATTGCCCAGCAGTAATGTAGGAGCGCGATGAATGGCGCCTCTACTGCGCTCCTGCCTTCACGGATGCGGCAAACACGTCAAGCGTGCTTGAAGCCCAAGCAAAATTACTCATTGCCCACAGCTTATGCGGGCAATAAAGCCATACCCATCAACTATCCAGGCACCACGCGGCGCCATCCATTTGCATCCAGGCGCAGCACATCCAGGCGGTGGACGCTTGCGGTCAAGTGCCAGTCGCTCAAAACAATGCGCCGCAATTCCTCGTCTTTTTCGCCCATTGCATACTCACCGGGCTGGTGCGTGTGGCCGTGAATCAGCGTGTGGCTGCCAGCGGCGTGCAGCCATTGCACTGCCAGTGTTTCATCAATATGCGCATAACCCCGCCCCGCATGTTCGGCTTCGCTGGCCTGGCGCATTTTTTGGGCAATGGCACATTTTGACGGAAAATGAATAAAGAAACAGTGAATTCAATCCCTTGTTGACTTAAAATCGGGGCGATGCTATAATAAACCGTATCACAGCCAACAGGAGGTTGCCCGCCATGAAAAACAGCGTGCGCCGCACAGCTGCGGCGCGCAGCACGGCCTGGCAGCGGCGCTCAAAGCTGCCGGGCAGCGTGCAATCGTCGCCCAGCCAAGCTTCAAACACGTCACCCAGTAAAAAAACGGCATCTGCCGGGGTGTGCAACAAATACTGCTGCCAGGCGGCAAAGGTGCACAACTCCTCCTGTTTCAGGTGCATATCCGCGATGAAGTCCAGCGTGCGCCAGTGCACGGGGACAGTGAGATGAAAAATATCAGGCATTTTGCTTTTGCGGGCGAAAAAAACGCGCAGCCCTGAATGCTTCAAAGCTGCGCGTGTGATGCCGAAAAACCCAGGGCTTGTCTATTCAAGCACCACGGCTTTTTCAATCACCACGGCCTCTTTGGGCACGTCGTCAAAATAGCCGCGCCGGCCAGTGGGCACACCTTTGATGGCGTCCACCACGTCCTGCCCGCTGATCACACGGCCAAACACGGCGTAGCCCCAGCCGCGCGGCGTGGGAGCGGTGTGGTTGAGGAAGTCGTTGTTTTTCACATTGATGAAAAACTGCGCCGTCGCCGAGTGCGGCTCATTGGTGCGCGCCATCGCCACGGTGTAGATGTCGTTTTTCAGCCCGTTGGCGGCTTCATTTTCAATGGGCGCATTGGTGGGTTTTTGTTCCATTGCGGGAGTAAAGCCGCCGCCCTGAATCATGAAGCCGTCGATGACGCGGTGGAAAATGGTGCCGTCATAGTGCCCGCTGTTCACGTATTCCAGGAAGTTGGCAACGCTCTTGGGCGCTTTCACGTCGTCGAGCTCCAGCGTGATGACGCCGCGCCCTTGAATGTGCAGTGCAACTTTTTTCATCGTTCAGTTTCCTTCTTTCTTTTCCTCTTTGGCGGCGTCAACGATGCGCGCCGATTCAATAATCACCATTTTCTGCGGTGCATTCTGCGTAAAGGGACCACCCGCGCCTGTGGGAGTATTACGGATTTTTTCCACAGTGTCCATACCGTCAATGACTTTGCCAAACACGGTGTAGCCGAACAGCATCGGGTGATTTTCCACATTTTTCCGAGGAATATCTTTTTGGGTTTGTCCCTGGAACTCAAAGGTCACCGGGTCGCCGTCGGGCAAAATCACGGGATCCAGCGTTTTGCTGTTATCGACGGTGTTGATGAAGAACTGCGAGGTGGCAGAATGCGGCTCGCCTGTGCGCGCCATTGCAATGGTGCCCACAACGTTGGACAAGCCTTTGGCACGTGCGCTGCGCCCTTCGTGCTCCACTGGAGCGCGCGTGCTGCGTTGGGTGTAGTCCTTGTCAAAGCCGCCGCCTTGCACCATGAAGTCTTTGATGACGCGGTGGAAAATCAGGCCGTCATAATGTTTGTCCTTGACGTATTGCAGAAAGTTTTCCACGGTTTTAGGCGCTTTGTCTGGATAGAGTTCCACAGTAAAATCGCCTTCGCTGGTGGTAAATTTGACCTGCGGGTCGGCAGCAAATGCGGCGCTACTGGCGCTCAATGCCACAACGGCGGCGGCAGCCAGCGCCAGGCGGCGCCAGGGGGTGTGGGAATAGCTCATGTGCTTCAAATCTCCTGCGTTGAGTGCGAGAAAGGGAAAGAGAATATTGGCAGCGGTTTATTGACCTGCACTTTTTGCTTTTTTCGCTGCTTTGGCTTTGGCGCCGGCTTTTTTCGCAGCGCCTTTTGCAGCAGGTTTGTTTGCGGTCGATTTTTTGGCAGCTTTGGCGCCGCTTTGGCCATCTTTAGCAGCGGTTTTTTCGTCGGCTTCGTCGGCTTTTTTGGGGGCGGCATCTGCCGGCGCAGCACCCACGTTGCCTTGTGCGGCCATCGCGCGCAGCGATTTGAGGTGCGGCGCCAGACGTGCGCGCAGTGCAGCGTCTTTGCTCGCTTGCTGCCATGCGTCGTGCGCTTGGCGCACGCGCACTTCGCCCAGGTTTTCCCAGGCGGTGGCGTAGGCGGGGTTCAGCCGCACGGCCTCTTGCAGCGCGGTGGCGGCGTCGTCCAGGCGGCCTGCGGCGGCGTGCAGCACGGCGAGGTTGTTCCACGGCTCGGCGAGTTCAGGAAACTCGTCGCACAGTTGGCGCAGCAAAGTTTGCGCCTCTTGGCTGCGCCCGGCAGCGGCAAGCGCATTGGCAAGGATGAAGCGCATTTGCGCGTCTTCTGGATTGGCGGCGATGTGCTCCTCGGCGCGCTTGATGGCCTGGGCATTTTGGCCGCTGGCCAGCAGCGCCTGCACCTGCTCGTGAGGGCCTGGGGGAGCGGCGTGTGCGCCAGCAGCGGCCAGCGCCAGCACAGCGGCGCTCAAAAAGTGGCGGAACTGGTTCATAAAAAAGAAATGGTGAATGCGGGAAGCGGGGCAGCCGTATACTGCGCGGCTTATTGTAGCCTGCCGCTTTGCAGCGGCGCTGGGCACTGATGCTTGGTACGCCACGAGGTGTGCCACAAAAACATTTTTACAAAATACCATGAGCCTGCGTATCTACAACACTCTCGCGCGCACCATTGAGCCATTTTCTCCGTTGCAGCCGCCGCTGGTGCGCATGTATGTGTGCGGCATTACAGCGTACGATTTGTGCCATATTGGGCATGCACGCGCGGCAGTGGCGTTTGACGTGGTGCGCCGATGGCTGCTGGAGTGTGATTATGAAGTGACATTCGTCCGCAATATTACGGATATTGACGACAAGATTATCAGGCGCGCGCTCGAGCGCGGTGAATCCATTTCTGCCCTGGCCAGCCGCATGGCCGATGAGATGCACCGCGATTTTGACGCGCTGGGTGTGCTCGCGCCCACGCACGAGCCGCGCGCCACGCACTATGTGCCGCAGATGCTGGCGCTGATTGAAAAGCTCCAGCAGCGTGGGCTGGCGTACCGCACGCCGGCAGGCGATATGGCGTATGCCGTGCGACAGTTTGCGGGCTACGGCAAGCTCTCGGGCAAATCGGTGGATGATTTACGCGCAGGCAGCCGCGTGGCTGCCGACGATGACAAGCGCGATGCGCTGGATTTTGTGCTGTGGAAAGCGGCCAAGCCCGATGAACCCGAAGACGCGCGCTGGCCTAGTCCGTTTGGCCAAGGGCGCCCGGGCTGGCATATTGAGTGCTCGGCCATGAGCGGCGCGCTGCTGGGTGAGAGTTTTGATATTCATGGCGGTGGCGCGGATTTGCAGTTTCCGCACCACGAAAATGAAATCGCGCAGAGCGAGGGCGCACACGGCTGCCAGATGGCGCGCGTGTGGATGCACAACGGCTTCGTGAATATCGATGGCGAAAAAATGTCCAAGAGTCTGAACAATTTTTTCACCATCCGCGACGTGCTGAAAGAGTTTGACGCCGAGACGTTGCGCTTTTTTATTGTGCGCGCGCATTACCGCAGCCCGCTCAATTACAGCGACGCGCATTTGCGCGATGCACGCAGCGCGCTGCGGCGGTTGTATACGACGCTGGCGGCAGTGCCGGATATTCCAACGCTGGACGCTATTGATTGGGAAAACCCGTTTGCTGCGCGCTTCAAAGCGGCAATGGATGAGGATTTCGGCACGCCCGAAGCCGTCGCCGTGCTCTTTGAGCTGGCCAGCGAAGTCAACCGCAGCCGCAGCGCGCAGGACGCCGCGCTGCTGCGTGCGCTGGGCGGCGTGCTGGGCATCTTGCAGGGCGAGGCGCAGGCGTTTTTGCAGGCTGGCAGCAGCGCACTTTCCGCCGCTGACATTGAAGCGCGCATTGCCGAGCGCGCCGCCGCGAAAAAGGCAAAAAACTTTGCCGAAGCCGACCGCATCCGCGCCGAGTTGCTGGCTGCCGGCATCGCCCTCAAAGACAGCCCGCAGGGCACCACCTGGGAAGCCGCCAGCTAAGGCTCTTTCACTACCATGGGCAGTGACGGTGACGCCATCTCCCCGCCCTGGTGGGATGAGGCGTGCGCGCAGCTTGCCGCGCGTGACGCAGTGCTGCGAGGCTTGATTGAGTGCTACAGCGGCGAGCGCCTGCAATCGCGCGGCGCGCCGTTCACCACGCTGGCACGCTCTGTCATCGGGCAGCAAATCTCGGTGAAAGCCGCCGCGTCGGTGTGGGAGCGTTTTGCGCTGCTCTTTCCCGCCGGCAGCGACCCCACGCCCGCTGCTGTGCTCGCACTCGATGGCGCCGAGTTGCGCGGCGCCGGGCTGTCGGCGCGCAAAGTGGAATACCTGCGCAGCCTCGCGCAGCATTTCTCCGATGGCCGCGTGCACATCGCCGAGTGGCCGCACATGAGCGACGCGGCCATCGCTGCGGAACTGACCGCCATCCGTGGCATTGGTCAGTGGACAGCGGACATGTTTCTCATCTTTCACCTCCTGCGCCCCAATGTGCTGCCGCTGGGCGACGTGGGGCTGCTGCGCGCCATCAGTCAGCACTACGCACGCGCACGCCCCGCCAGCCGCACGCGTCTGGCCAAGTTGCAGCGCCTGTGGCGCCCCTGGTGCAGCGCTGCCACCTGGTACATGTGGCGCTCACTGGATCCGCTGCCTGTGGCGTATTGAGCCATGCAGCACGCACAAGTATTGGGGTATACATTCATTACCTGCACATCTTGCCGGCAACCAAAGAGTATATTGATGAGTATATGAGGCCATGAATCAGGAATCCCAAAACACCTCCACGCCGCACGATGCGGCGTACAAACGCTTTTTCAGCGAGCCGGAGATGGTCATCTCGCTGCTGCGCGATTTTGTGCACGCCGCTTTTGTGCAGGAACTGGATTTTTCCACGCTCGAACTGCTGCCCACGGAATATATCGGCGAACACATGCAGCGGCGCCTGTGCGACGTGATTTGGCGCGTGCGCTATAAAAACGGCTTGCCCTGCTATGTTGTGCTCTTGCTGGAGTTTCAAAGCAGGCCCGACACATTCATGGCACTGCGTGTGTTTGAATATGTCGCGCTTTTATTGAACAAACTCGCGCATGCGCGCGACCACGAAGTGCAGCAGCATGGTTTGCCGTTTGTCTTTCCTTTTGTGCTCTACAACGGCACCGCTGCCTGGCACGCCGCGCAGGATATTGCCGAGCTTTTCGCCCCCATGCCAGAGAGCCTGCGCGCCTTTATGCCGCACTTGCGCTACATGCTGCTGCAAGAGCGCAGCATAAGCGCGGGCGAGTTGGAAGGCAAAGGCATTGCCGCCGAACTGTTTCGCATTGAAGGCGTGCGTGACCCCAAAAACCTGCCCGCCGCATTGACGCAAGCGATGGCGCGCCTTGCCCAGCCGCGCTACCATCGCATTCGCACCATTTTTACGGACTGGCTCAAAACCGCCATATTCAAGCGTTTCAAATTCACAGGCGAATTGAGCCAGCTGCACACCACGCTGGAGACGCGCACCATGATTGAAGAAACCCTCGCCCTGTGGGAGCAGAAGTTCATTCAGACTGGCATTGAACAAGGCCGCGCCGAAGGCCGTCAGCAAGGCCGCGCCGAAGGTATTCAGAAAGGGCGCGCCGAAGGCCGTCAGCAAGGCCGTCAGGAAGGGCGCGCCGAAGGCC
>ONTY01000018.1 GCA_900320815.1 uncultured Pseudomonadota bacterium | reverse complement strand
CGGCACATATACCGGGCGTGCATTGGTGCAGGTGCTGGGTGGCGCCTCCGGTGGGGATTGAACGATTGTGTTATTTTCCGCCGCCAGCGCCCGCCAGCCAGCGGGCGCTGTTTGTTTTCTTCTGA
Organism: uncultured Pseudomonadota bacterium; assembly: GCA_900320815.1. Lineage (GTDB taxonomy): Bacteria > Pseudomonadota > Gammaproteobacteria > Burkholderiales > Burkholderiaceae_C > Ottowia. The sequence goes on along the minus strand of ONTY01000018.1, from coordinate 10,154 downwards.
TTTTATTTTTATTATGAATAGATATGCAATTATGGTGGACGCAGGCTATCTCCTGCGCCAGGCAGTGGATATTTTGAGCGGCAGCGTCGGCACCGACCGGCGTGAATTGGATATATTTGATTATCCCGGCATGGTGGCGCTGCTGGATGCGCAGTGCCGTGCCGCGTTTGATTTCAATGATGCCAGCCGCGAATTGCTGCGTGTGTATTGGTATGACGGTGTGCCGCGCAGCGGCCCGACGGCACAGCAAAATGAATTGCTGAAAATTCCGGGCGTGCATTTTCGCGCGGGCACGGTAAATTTTGAAGGGCGGCAAAAGGGCGTGGATTCCACGCTGGTGACAGATTTGATAGACCTCTCGGCCAACCACGCCATCACAGACGCCGCCATCATCAGCGGCGACGGCGACTTGGCCGTTGGCATCACACGCGCACAAATGAATGGCGTGCGTGTGGCCGTCGTGGGGCTGGAAGAAGAGTCAATTGGCCACAAACAAAGTTTTGAGATTCTCTGCATTGCCGACCGCGTGCGCCGCATTGGCGCGCAGGCGTTGCGCACTGTGATGCGCCACTGCCCGCCGCAGTCTGCGGGCGAGCGTCTGGTGGAAGACAAAATCCGCGAATTGGTGGCCGCATTTGTTGCCAGCGCCGAGCTGCAAGAAGACCCGTTTGAGGATGTTGCGCGCCAGATGATTCGCCAAAGCATTTACCGCGATTTGATGGCACACGTGGGCGCCGGGCTGGGACAGTGGCTGAGCAAGGAAGAAAAGAACTTTGCGCGCCGCTGTTTTTGTACGCATTTTGACAAAGACGCACACAAGCGCGCTGACAAGGCTAGCGGTGATACGCCAGAAAATGCCGCTGCAGAAGGCGCTGACGACGGGCAAAAAAATACCGCGCCCGATATGACGGGCACGGCAGGCGGGGAAAATGCCGCAGCACAGACGACGGCGCTGCTGCTGCTGCCAGAGGCAGAAGGCTACGCCGCCGCAGGGCGCCACTCAGCTCTTTTGGGGGGTGGCAATAGCGCGGTAGATCGCGCCGCCGAGGCCGCCACCGATGATGGGGGCGAGCCAGAACACCCATAACTGCTTGAGCGCCGCTGTTTCTGCAAACAGCGCTACACCGGTGGAGCGTGCCGGGTTGACCGAGGTATTGGAGACCGGAATGCTCACCAGGTGAATGAGCGTCAGGCACAGGCCAATAGCGATGGGCGCCAGACCAGCCGGCGCGCGCGCGTCCGTGGCGCCCATGATGACGAACAAGAACACCGCCGTCAGCACGATTTCGCAAATAATGACAGACAGCAGCGGATATTTGTGCGGCGAAAGCTCGCCATAGCCGTTGCTGGCAAAGCCGCCAATTTGAAAGCCCGGAATGCCCGTGGCAATCATGTACAGCAACGTTGCCGCCAGCAGCGCACCCACCACTTGCGCGGCAATATAGGGGCCGAGTTCTTTGGCCTCAAAACGCCCGCCAGCCCACAGGCCAATAGAAACAGCAGGATTGAGGTGGCAGCCGGAAATATGGCCAATGGCATACGCCATGGTCAGCACCGTCAGCCCGAAGGCCAGCGATACGCCCAGATAACCAATGCCTACATTGGGAATGCCCGCTGCAAGGACGGCTGAGCCGCAGCCGCCGAGGACCAGCCAGAATGTGCCAATCAGCTCGGCAATATATTTATTGACGTTGTTCACGTTCTTTTGACTCCTGTCAGTTTGGAAGAAAAGGCGCAAAGAATATGGCTCCGCCAGCCGCGCGCCTGAAGCCGCTGGCGGAAAGAAAAACGCCATGAAAATCAGGGAAACAGTGGCAGTTTGGGCGATGGTGGCGCGGGCGAAAAGCTGCCCACAAATGCCGACCAAATGGACGCTGCCACCGCTGCACCCAGGCACACGCCCGCTGGCAGCGCCGCCAGCGTCGCCATGCCGCCGACGACGGGCAGCAGCGCCAGCACAGAGAGCACGAGCGAGGTCAGCAGCGTGACGCCCGCCCAGCCCAGCAGCCAGCCGGCATACGCTGCCGCATTGCGCGCCAGCGCCAGCGCGCTGAAAAACAGCGCCCGCCCCGCCGGTGTGCCGTGCCAGTGCACCAGAGATGCGGCGTGCCACAGCAGCACCTGCACCGGCAGCCACAGCGCGCCCAGCAGCACGGTGCGGTGCATGGCGCGGCGGCTGGCCTCAAGAAAGCCCGGCTCTTTTATGAGTTCAGGCGTGAAGTGCCCGCCGTGTGTTTGCGCCAGGCGCGCCAGCTCGCCGTCGTCCATCCACTGTGCCAGCGCGGCAAGTGCCAGTGCCGCCAGCACCGCTGCCAGCCCCAGCCGCAGCAGGGCACGCTGCTGCGGGCGGCTTTTGCGCAGCGGTGCCAGCAGCAACGCGGGCTGCGGCCAGTGTTCGTGCTGCACCGCCTGGATGCACACCATCAGCCCGGCGCCGCCAGCGGGCACCAGGAGCGCCACCAGCCCGGCGCCAACGACGGGCAGCAGCACCAGCAGCATGAAGGCGAGAAACAGCATGAGCAGGCAGCCGGTGAGCGCCAGCGGCTGGCGGCGCAGCAGCAGCAGTCCTTCGCGCATCCAGTGCAGCCCGTCGGCAAAGTGGGTGGGGCGCAGCGTGAGTGCTTGGCTCATGGGAGATAACTTTCAAAGGGCAAGCGGCGTGGCGCGGCGCTGGCGCAGCACGCGCTCAAAGTGCGTGGGGTCGTGCGGGGTGAGCAGGTGCGCGCTGCGCGGCAGGTGCCAGTCCCACAGGCGCGAGAGCCAGAAGCGCAGCGCCCCGGCGCGCATGGCCTCTGGCAGCAGACGCTTTTCATCTGCCGAGAGCGGGCGCACGAGCTGGTAGGCGTCCAGCATGGCGCGGCAGCGCCCCGCGTGCAGCGCGCCGCTGTCCCAGTCAATGGCCCAGTCGTTGAGCGCGACGGCCAGGTCAAAGATGTAGGTGTCCACGCCCGCAAAGTAGTAGTCAAAAAAGCCCGTGAGCAGCGGCGCCGAGCGCGTGCCGGCAAACATCACGTTGTTGCGGAACAGGTCGCAGTGGCAGGCGCCGCGCGGCAGCGCCTGCCATGCAGGCGTGGCGGCGATGGTGTTCTGGTGCGCGAGTTCGTCGCGCAGCAGCGCCGCCTGGTCTTCCGTCAGGTGCGGCAGCACCACGGGTGCTGTCTCGTTCCACCACGGCAGGGCGCGCAGGTTCGGCTGCTGCAGCACAAAGTCGCGCGCTGCCAGGTGCGCGTGCGCCAGCATCACGCCCACAGCGGTGCAGTGCTGCTCGGCGGGGTTCATCTCGCTGGCGCCTTCCAGAAACTCCACCACCGCCGCCGGCTTGCCGCACAACTCATGCGCCAGCGCGCCGTCGGGCGCGGGCTGCGGCGCGGGCACGGGCACGCCGTGCGCCGCCAGGTGCCGCATCAGGTGCAGATAAAAGGGAAGCTGCTGCGGCAGCAGGCGCTCAAAGATGGTCAGCACCCAGCGGCGCATGGAGCCATCCGCCTGCCTTACGTCGGCAAAGTAGTTGGTGTTTTCAATGCCGCCGGCAATGCCGGCGAGTGCGGTCAATTCGCCCAGTCCCAGCGCGCGCAGCAGCGCGGCGGCTTGCGCGGGGGCGACTTCGGTGTAGACAGCCATCGCGTGCGTGCGCTCCGTCGCCTAGAAGGGAATCCGCCACACGCGCCGCCCGGTGCTGCCAGGGCCGTTTTCGCCTGTGCTGGTGCGCCCGGTGGTGTCTGCCGGCTGCACTTCGTAGGCGGGCATGTTGCCCGTCTTGGGCTGCACGCGGATGCGCTGCGTTTGCCCGCCTTCGCGCAGCTCTTCAATGCGGTTGCCTGCGTCTTCGTGCTCAATGCGCTCGATGCGCTGCGTGGCGCGGCCAAGCGTGGGCTCATCGCGCGAGAGGTCCTGAAAGCCGCCCGGCTGGGCGTGCGCGCTGCCCGTCAGCAGCAGCGCGGCGGCAGCGGCAAGCAAAGAGGTGTGTGTGGTGTGCAACATGGCGGCGGATTCTAGGGAAGCACCCAATGCCGTGCTGCACTGCACTGTGCAGAGGAAGGACATGGGTATTACTTGCCTGCCGGCATGTTATGCGGGCAATGATACGCAGATAATGGGGGTATTTAGAGGCGTTAAAAAATGTGGAAATACGTAAATGATTTGGTATCGTTTGTTTGCCCGCATGAATTGCGGGCAATAAAGAGTCATGGGATGGAGTATTTAAATATTTCAAGCCGTATACCTTGTTTGCCCGCTCAATATGCGGGCTGCGCCAAGGTCATGATTTGAGTATCAGGCTTCCATGACGGCTGTGGCGATGAGTGCCACGGGGGCAATGCTGATGAAGGTGAGGACGATGCGGCGAAACAGTGGACTGGCGTCGGCAATTTCCAGGTAATGCACGGCCACCAGCCGCGCCTTGAGCCAGATGAGCGCGGCCACCAGCCAGCCGACCCAGGGCAGCAGCCCGCGCTGCGCGACGGCAGCACCCAGGCACAGCACGGTGATGACGAGCAGCCACAGCCAGGCGCTGGTGGCGTCTTTTGGGGCAGCGCGGCGCCACATATTTTTCGTGGTTTGCAACGTGGGCATGGGGGCGGCCTCCTTTTTTTTCAAACAAACGCGTAAAACATGGAAAACAGCATGAGCCATACCAGGTCGGTGGCGTGCCAGTAAATTGCCATTGATTCCACGGCCTTGAGGTTGCCCGGGCCGTAGGCACCCTGGAAAATACGAATCAGCACCCACACCATGCCGAATATCCCCCAGGTGGAGTGCATGAAGTGGTTGATGGTCAGATAATAATAGACGGTGAAAAATGCCTGCCCGCGCGGATTCACGCCGTGCGACAGGTTGTAGCGGATTTCCAGATATTTGAGCAGCGGGTAGCACAGCGCCACAAAAAATGCCGCCAGCATCCAGCAGCGTGCGGCGCGCTGGTTGTTTTCGCGCACAGCCTGCACGGTGCGCACCAGAAAATAGCCGCTGGTGAGCATGGTGATGGTGATGAGCAGCCCGCCGCCGGTCCAGAGTCTGGGGGCGCTTTCGCGAAAAACCTCCGGAAAACTCCAGCGCGTGGCGAAATAGGCAGCAAAGAAAAAGCTGAACTCAAACAGCTCAGCGGTGATGCCGACCCACATGCCGGTGTAGCCGGGGCGGTTGTCGGACGGGGGGGGGGTGGTGGTTGGGGACAAAGCGTCGTCGTGCATGGCACAGCATGATGCGCCCGCGCGGGTGCAGCGGGCATGAAAACAGGTCAAGAAAGGCAGCGGCGGGTTTTTCAGCCCAGCAGCGCCTTGATGCGCGTCTTCCAGCGCGCCGGGATGGCGCGCGCCAGCGGATCCAGCAGCGCAGTGTGGCGCAGCCAGGAAATCAGGCGCAGCGGCAGGTTGCGTGCGAGGCCGTCGCCATAGCCGCTAAGGTGCGCCTTGAGCACTTCGTCGCCCGGCGCGCTGGCGTCCTCAGCGGGGGGAATGCCGTCCAGGTACGTGCTGCGGTACCACTCGGCGGAGTCTTGCAGCGGGATGGCGTGCGCGGGGTTGTGCGCGTGGGCAATTGGCTCGAATGGCGCCGGGGCGTGGGCAGCAGCGAAGTTGTCTGTGCGGATGCGGCAGAAGAACTCCAGCCACTGCTGCGGCGTTTGCTGCCAGTCGCACACCCACGTCCAGCGCCGTCCGGCCAGCCGCTCGGCAAAGGCGCCCAGGCTCGGCGCGACGACGGGCAACCCGGCGAGCAGGCAGGCGCTGAGGGTGTAGCTGTACGTCTCCGGCCACTGCGCGGGGAACCACACCACGTCCGGCGCCAGCCAGCGCAGCAGCGCGGGCAAGTCGTCATCCGAGTAGCGCCCGTGCACGGTCAGCGCCGCGTGCGGCTGCACCTGCAAGTCGCGGTAGCCGTAGCCGAGCAGGTGGAACTCCACCGGCAAGCCTTGCGCTTTGGCGGCGATGGCGGCTTCTTCCAGCACGTCGGCGCCTTTGATGCGGCTCATGGCGCCAATGACGGCAACTTTGAGCGCGCGGCTGCCCGTCAGCGGCGCCGGAGACGGGACGGGCAGCGCCTGCCCAGCGGCGATGTCGGTGTGCGGCGCCAGGATGTGGTGCGCGGCGGGCGCCAGACACAGCAGACGCGCGAGTGCGTCGCGCGAGGGGGCGATGAGAAAGCGCGCGCCTTCCAGAAACCTGGCGTGCTGCTGGCGCCAGTGCTGGATGCTGGCACCGCCGCTGGGCGCCGGGCGGTGCGCAAGGCATTCGGCGCACTGCGCCTCGCCTTCCTCGCCGCAGTAGCGGTCGTCTCGCTCGGTGAGCGAAATCTGCGGGCACAGCGTGTAGTAGTCGTGCGCGGTGAAGTCGTAGGAAACCCCAAGGCGCTGCGGCAGGCTGAAAGCGAACTCGCTGTAGCCGATGAAGTGGTGGTAGTGGATGTGCCGCACGCCCATGCGCCGCAGCACATCCAGCAGCGCCTGCGCGTCGCCGGGCAGGGTGAAGAACAAGTCGCAGCCCGGCTTGCCGCCGTGCAGTATGCGCAAGATGACGCGCGCGCCCGACATTGGCAGCAGCAGCAGGTACTGCGCCCGCGCGTCCAGGTGCGCCGCCAGTTCCATCGCATGCCGTTCGGTGCCGCCGCCTCTGCCGTGCAGCACGGCGAGGATGGTGGGGTGCGCGGTGGCGTTGTCTGTGGCGCACGCCAAGCAGGCGCGTGCGCGTGCCAGCCGCGCCGGGTCAGCGGCGATGAACTGCTGCACGCGCGCTTCGTAGTCAGGGTGCAGGCGGCGCAGCGTTTGCAGCGCGGCTGCTTCGCGCGGTTTTTTGCTGGCGCCAAAGCTCACGCCGCCAAAGTGGCGCACAAACACGTCCAGCGCGTGCAGGTGCTGCCAGCCCGCCTGCGTGGCGCGGCAGCAGAAGTCGTTTTCTTCGCCATAGCCGCGGCCAAAGTGTTCTTCGTCAAACAGGCCAACGGCGTCCAGCGCGGCGCGGCGGATGTACATGCAAAAGCCCACACCGGTGGGCACGGCGATGCGCGCGCCGGCGTTCACGCGCGCCATGAGTGCGTCCAGCCGCGCGCAGTCCCAGCCGCAGGGCAGTTCGTTGTCGGCGCAGAAGCTGGGCCAGCTGCAGATGGTGGCGTTGTTGGAAAAGGGCGTCACTGAGGCGATGCGCGGCGCGCTGTAGGCGGCGGCACGCAGCCGCGCCAGCCAGTCGCCGGCCACTTCGGTGTCGCTGTTGAGCAGCAGCACGTCATCGCTGCCGGCGGCGCGCATGGCGCGGTTGACGCTGCCGACAAAGCCCAGGTTTTCTTCATTGACCAGCAGTTCGATGCGCGCATCGCGCTGGGCGAACTCGCGCAGCCACGCGCAGAGTTCTGGCTGCGGGCTGGCGTCGTCGACGATGAGCAGGCGCCAGGGCGCTCCCGCCGGGGCGGCGAGCACGGATTCCAGGCAGCGGCGCGTGTCCTCCAGCCCCTTGTAGACGGGCACGATGATGGCCACGGGCGTATCGGGCAGCGGCATGGGCAGGGGCGCGGGGGCGGGACGGCGCAGCAGATGGTCAAGGTGCTCCTTGGCGTGGACGATGGGGCGTGTGGCGCGGAAAGAAAACGATTGTTCAATGTTCTGCAGCAGGCGCATGGCTTCGTCATGGCCGGCATTGGCGCTGTGCAGCAGCGCCTGTTGCTGGCGCATCTGCTCTTGCAGGCAGGCGTTGCGTTGCGCCATGCGCTGCATGTCTTTGCCCTGGCGCAGCAGTTCGTCCAGCAGGCGTGCGTGCTCCTCGCGTGCGGCCTGCAGTTGCGCGCCCATCGCATCGCGCTCGGCATTCATGCGCCGCGCCAGCTTGGCGTGGCGGCGCAACATGCCGGCCACGTGCTGGTGCACGCTGCCGGCCAGCGCCAGAAAGTCGGCAGACATGGGCCAGCCCAGCGACACATCCAGCACCCCACCTGCCGCGCGTGCCAGTGCAGTGGCGGGCACGGGCAACTCCAGCCAGGGGTCGTTGCCATAGAGCATGAGGGTGAAGGCGCCGCCGGTGAGCACGGGCGGCTGGAGTACGCAGCCGGCACTGGGCGCGTCCAGCAGCGTGGCGGCTTGCTCTGGCAGCCAGTGCCAGAGCTGGCGTCCGCTGGCAGCCAGCAGCCGCATCTCGTGCAGGTGCACAAAGCCCGGGCGGTCTGCCGGATCCAGCCGCAGCGCGGTGGGCGCGGCATCAGCGGGCAGCTGAAAGCGCAGCGTCTGGTGCTCCTCGCCCACCACACCGCTGGTGCTGCACTTGCGCTCCTCGTCAAGGCTGCCGTCTGCCCCGCCAAGGTAGAGCTGCGCGGTAAACAGCGCCTGTGGCGGCTCCAGCGTGCTGGCGCCTTCTTCCTGCAGCGTGGGCGCTGCTGCCTCGCCTTCGGCCAGCGGTCTGGCCTGCACGATGAACTGGTAGCTGAGCGCGTCCGGCAACCCCAGCAGGTAGCGCGCGACTTGGGGAGGCAGGGCGTCAAAGGCGGCGGAAAACTCGGACTCGTTGAGCTGACGCGGCAGCGCCTGGATGCGCAGCGCCTGCCAGCGGCTTTGTTGCAAAAAGCGCAGCAGCGAGCGGCGCGTGAAAAAGCGCAGGTGCGTGGCGTCCAGCAGCCCTTCGGGGCGGTAGCGCCACTCGCCCGCCATCAGCTCTGCCAGCAGTCCGACATGGCTGGCGTTGGGGATGGACAGCAGCGCGCGCCCGCGCGGTGCCAGCAGGGCGCGGGTGGCGTCCATCACACGCTGCGGGTGGCGCATGTGCTCGAGCACGTCAGCGCAGACGATGGTGTCGTAGCCGCCGCTGGCGCCAAACAGGGAGACAAGGTTTGTTGTTTCCAGGTCAGCCACTTCCACGCGGCGGTAGGCGGGGGCAGCGAGCGCGGCTTCTGTGGAGTTGATGGTCAGCCCGTCGATGGGACCGGCGGCAGCGCCATCGCGCCGGCGCAAAAAACGCCCCAGCGCACCGCTGCCGCAGCCCACGTCCAGCACGCGCGCACCAGGGGCGATGAGCGCCGCCAGCATGGCCAGGGAGGAGGATTCGTGCGCCGCGCCAATCTCGCGCTGATACACGTGCAAGGGGGAAAACTGGGAATGAACAGTATTGGGCATGGCGCAAAGTGTGCGGCAGAAAGGGCACTCTGGCGGGCGAGTGGGAAATAGGTGAAACAAAAAAAGATTCTTCAAGGGTATCGCTCAATTGCCGGCAAGATACGCCAGCATATGAACTTCATTGAGGTGAGTATTTTAAGATTTTTAATACCCAATATTTTTGATGGTTACTACCCGCGTATTGTGCGGGCATACATACATATACTCTTGATGCTGCCAGCTTTGGCTACGATGGGGGCGCGCGCAGTGTGGCGCAATTGCTACCATGCGCGCCCTTTCGTCGGTATTTCCACGGCGCAGTCCCTCGTTTCACCATGCTCTCGCTGGCCTTGCTGGCCTTCCCCATCGCCTTGATTGCCGCCATCGTGCTGCGGCGCCTGCTGCTGCGCCGCGCAGTGCCGTATGCGCCGGATGCGCCGCAACGCTTTCACATGGGCGAGACGCCGCGCGTGGGCGGCATCGGCATCTTGCTGGGCTGGGCGCTGGCGCTGGCGGCGCTGCCGCTGCTGCAGCGGCTGCACATGGCAGGCAATTTGCAGTGGGAAGAACTCAACTTGCCGCAGTGGCTGCTCATGCTCGCGCCCGCTTTTGCCGGCGCCGTGCTGGAAGATATGACGCACCGGCTGCGCGTGGTGCTGCGCTTGCTGCTTACCTTGTGCTCGGCGGCGTTGGCGGTGGTGCTGCTGGGCGTGACGGTGCCGCGCTTGGGCTTTGCCTGGGCAGACGCACTCTGGCGCATGCACCCGCTGCCTGCGCTGGCGCTGACGCTGCTGGCTGTGACCGGGCTGCCGCACGCCTTCAACATTATCGACGGCTACAACGGTCTGGCCGGCTCCGTGGCGCTGGTGGTGAATGTGGCGCTGGCGCATGTGGCCATTCAGGTGGGCGATAGGGAGCTGGCCGCCATTGCCATCACGCTGGCGGCGGCCACGGCGGGCTTTCTGGTGTGGAACTGGCCGCTGGGGCTGGTGTTTGCGGGTGATGCCGGCGCCTACCTCTGGGGGCTGGTCACAGCGTGCCTGAGCCTGATGCTGGTGCAGCGGCACGCGATTGTTTCCCCCTGGTTCCC
>ONTY01000235.1 GCA_900320815.1 uncultured Pseudomonadota bacterium | reverse complement strand
GCTTGGCGCGCGGGTCGTAGTTTTTGTAGACGCGGTGCCCGAACCCCATCAGGCGCACGCCGGAGTTTTTGTCTTTCACCTTGGCGATGAACTCGCCCAGTTTGGCCACGCCGCCCTGCTGCTGGATGCTTTCCAGCATGTTCAGGCACGCCTCGTTGGCGCCGCCGTGCGCCGGCCCCCACAGGCATGCGACGCCGGCGGCCACCGCCGCCAGCGGATTGGTGCCGGAGCTGCCGCACAGCCGCACGGTGGAGGTGGAGGCGTTTTGCTCGTGGTCGGCGTGCAGGGTGAAGATGCGATCCATCGCGCGCTCGAGCACGGGGTTGACTTCATACGGCGCGCACGGCGTGGCAAACATCATTTTCAGGAAGTTGCCGGCGTAGCTCAGCGAGTTGTCTGGATACATGTACGGCTCACCACGGCTGTATTTGTATGCCATTGATACCAGTGTGGGCATTTGCGCGATGAGCTGGATGGCGGCGTGCTCGCGGTGCTCGGGGTTGCTCACGTCGTGCATGTCGTGGCTAAAGGCCGAAAGCGCCCCGACCAGACCGGTGAGCACCGCCATCGGGTGCGCGTCGCGCCGGAAGCCCCGCAGGAAGAACTGCACCTGCTCGTGCACCATCATGTGGCCGAAGATGCTCTTGCGAAAGTCACGGCTTTGCTCAGGCGTGGGCAACTCGCCGTTGAGCAGCAGGTAGCTCACGTCCATGAAGTCGCACTGGCGTGCCAGCTGCTCGATGGGGTAACCGCGATACAGCAACTCGCCCTTGTCGCCGTCAATGTAGGTGATGGCGGACTGGCAGGAAGCGGTGGACAAAAAGCCCGGGTCATACGTGAACATGCCCGTTTGCCCATAGAGCTTGCGGATGTCCACCACTTGCGGACCGGTGCTTCCCTCGTAGATGGGCAGGTCAACAGAGGGGCGGCCGTCGGAAAAAGTCAAGGTGGCTTTGGTATCGGAAAGTTTCATATCGTTGCTACTCCTTTGTTGCGTGAAAAAAACGGGGGATTATGGATGCTGCGGCACAGCATGGTGAAGTGGCAGTTGTTTATCCGAAAGTGCACAGGGTATGTATGCCTGCTGTCAGTCTGGCGTGGCAGGCAGGTGGCCTAAAGGACACGACGCGCCAACATTTGCCGCAGCCGTGCGATGGCACGGGCGGGGTTGAGGCCGGCTGGGCAGGCGGCGGTGCAGTTGGCGGCGCTGCGGCACAGAAACAGGCGCTGCGGGGCGTCCAGGCGGTTCAGCCGAGTTGTGGCAGCAGCATCGCGGCTATCGGCAATAAAGCGCAGCGCGTGCAGCGCGGCTGCCGGGCCGGGAAAACTGCCTGTGTTGCGCAGCACACTGGGGCATTCGGCAGCGCAGCAAGCGCACAGGGTGCAGCCGAGCAGTGGCTCGAGCGCGGCGCGGCGCGCCTGGCTTTGCGCGCGCGCGTGCACGGGCGGTGCGGCGGCGGGGCGCAGCCAGGGTTGCACGGCGGCAATGCGGCGAAAAAAGGGGGTGAGGTCAACCGCCAGGTCACGGAGCACGCGCAGTCCGGGCAGCGGGCGCAGCACGACGGCGGCGGGCAGGTGCCGCAGCAGGGTTTGACTGGCCAGCGCGCTGTGCCCGTTGATGCTGATGGCGTCTGCGCCGCAGGCGCCGTCGCGACTCGAGCAGCGAAAGGTGAGCGTGGCGTCACGCCGCCGCAGTGTCAGCAGTGCATCCAGCACGGTGCGCGGCGGGGGTGCGTCGCCTTCTGCGTCTGGCAGCGGCATGGTGTGCATGTGCGCCGCAGCATCTGTGGCGGGGTTGAAACGCTGGATGATGAAGGTGTGTGCGGGCATGGTGGCTTTTTTCCTTTTTTCTTTTTCTCTTCTTCAATAGTGGCGCTCATGCGCCGGCACGGCGTGCCCGCTTTGCGGTGGACGCACGGGCACGTATGCCAACGCGCCGCCGCGCCGCCAGAGGCTGTGGCGCTGCCAGTGCGCGTCGTCGCGCGGCAGGGGAACGCCGCCCTCGCCCAGCACGGTGTGCACGCCACGGCTCTCGGTGCGCGCTGCGGCAGCGTCCAGCGCCGCTTGCGCCACTTCAATGAGGTTGTGCACCTCCAGCGCCTGCACGCGCGCGAGGTTGAAGGGGCGCGAGGCATCCGGCAGCCGCAGCGCCTGCACTCGCTCACGCACAGCGCGCAGGCGATGCGCGCCCTGCTCCATGCACGCCGCAGTACGCAGCACGCCTGCGCACTCCTGCATCACGGCGGCGATGGCGTCCATGAGCTGCGGCGCAGTTTCGGCATCGTTGCCGCCGGGCGCTTCCAGCCGCTCCAACCTCTCCAGCGCCATATCCGGTGCATCCGCTGGCAGCAGCGGCAACGCGCCGCTGTGCACATTGGCCGCAATGTGTGCCCCCGCCGCGCTGCCAAACACCAGCGCATCCAGCAGCGCGTGCCCACCCAGTGCCCCTGCGCCCAGTGCGCCGCTGCACGCGCAGCCACCCACGGCATACAGCCCGGGCACGGGCGCCAGCGCGGCACTCTCGCCTGCCACGGGCACGCACGCTTGCCCATACAGGTTTGCTGGAATGCCCCCCAGCGCGCCGCACGCGGCGGGCTGCACGGGCACCGGGTCGCGCATCACATCCACGCTGGCGCACAGCCGCGCCACTTCGCGCACGGCGGGCAGGTGCTGCGCGATAACAGCGCCCAAGTGCGCCAGGTGCAACGCCACGCCACCGCGCCCAGCGGCCAATTCGTGCGCTGCGGCGCGTGCGGCCACATCAGCGGGCGCCAGCTCTTTGAACGCAGGCGCGTAGTGCGCCATAAAAGCGTCGCCGCCAGCGTTGCGAAGCACGCCTCCTTCACCCAGGCACGCCTCGGGCAGCAGCACGCCGCGCCCGACAATAGCCGTGGGGGTAAAAGTCCAGAACTCCATGTCTTTGCCCAGCGCGTCTCCCGTGGCTTCATACGCCGCTGCGGCTGCGTCGCCAAACACGCGCCCGCCGCCGCCCGCTGCCAGCACTACGGCGGCAGCGCGCAACACATGCACGTTGCCCGTTTCAATTTCCAGCGCCACCAGCCCAGCGGCTGCGCCCTCGTGACTGAACACCACATCCAGCGCCATCCATTCGCCCAAAAACTCCACGCCCACCGCCAGGCACTGCTGCCAGAGCGTGTGCAGCAGTGCCTGGCCGCTGCGCGCTCCAGCGGTGCAGGTGCGCGCCGCGCCGCTGTGTCCGGGCAGCAGGCTCTGCGCCAAAGTTCCCTCTGGCGTGCGCGCAAATGGGGCACCCATGTGCTCCAGCGCCACCACCTCGCGCGGCGCCTGGCTGCACAGCACACCAGCGGCGTCTTGGTCGGCCAGCCAGTCGGCGCCTTTGAGCGCGTCCATCCAGTGCTGCCATTGGCTGTCGGCACCGCCCGCGCTGTCATCAAACACAGCAGGCACGCCATCCACCGTGCTCACGCTGGGCGCGCGCACGGCATGCGTTTTGCTGAGCACTGCCACAGCCAGCCCGGCGCGCGCCGCCGCCAGCGCGCAGCGCAGCCCGGCAATGCCCGCGCCCATGACGAGCACATCCCAGGCGCGCACGCCAACGCTTTCACGTGTATAGGGCATCGCCTATCCCCTCCTGTTCCCTTTCCGGCCTCACAGTCGCCAGAGCACCTGCGCCAGCCACACCAGGCACGCCGCCAGCCAGGCGGCGCTTGCGGTGTGCAGCACCAGGCGCACCGCCGCGCTGCGCACCCAGGCGCGCCACAGCGCCAGCGCACCCAGCCAGGTGTGGCAGCCCAACGCCCAGCTTCATCGGCGCTGCGGCAAAGATGCCCGCCCACTTCCAGTAATTCAGCGGCCACAGCCACGCCACCTGCACCAGCACTGCGGCGGCAAACAGCGCCAGCAACGCTGCGCTGGCGCGCAGCAGCAGCCAGGTGCGTGCACCGCCACCGCCCTGCCCTGCCCCGGCCATTTCGCCCGTTTCAGGCAATTCAGCCATCTCAGCGCACTACCCGTAGCGCCAATGCCAGCGCCAGCACTGCCAGCAGCGCCAGCGCCGCCAGCAGCAACTGTGCCGAGGCACGCGCGCCGCGCCCACCCACATCCTGCACGCGCGCATCCAGCCACAGCAGCCGCAGCCCAAGCAGTGCGTGCGCGGCCAGCGCCCACGCCAGCGCCGCCACCAGCAGCCGCACCGTCCAGCCGGGCAGCACACCGATGCCCGCAGTAAACGCCGCCGTAAAGCGGTCAAACGAGAGGCTGGATGTGAGCGATGTATCAAACAGCCAAATGCCCAGCGGCAGCAGCACAAATGCCAACGCCCCTGCCGCGTGGTGCAGCGCCGCTGCCAGCGCCGCTACACGCAGCGGGCGCAGCACAAAAGGGAAATGATGTACATGAGCCAGCGCCATGTGTGCGCTCCTTTTTCCACCAGGGTTTTTCAAAAAACTATTTGCCTGCGGTTTTTTTACTGTTTTTTTCAGCGCGCCGCAAAAAACCAAGAACGCGCCGTCACCGCTTTTTATACGCCCGTATCGTAGCAGAGCGCCATCGCAGCGCCAGCGCAGCAGCGGCGGCTTATACTCGCGCGCTTTTTCCACTCTTTCCTTTGAACCCCTACTTCTGGAGAGCCTGCCACATGGACAAAAAACCCGTACGCGTCGCCGTCACTGGCGCCGCTGGCCAAATTGGATATGCCCTGCTGTTCCGTATCGCATCGGGCGAAATGCTGGGCAAAGACCAGCCCGTCATCCTCCAATTGCTGGAAATTCCGGACGAAAAAGCGCAGAAAGCACTAAGCGGCGTGATGATGGAACTGGACGATTGCGCCTTCCCGCTGCTGGCGGGTATGGAAGCGCACGCCGACCCCGTCAAAGCGTTCAAGGACACCGATTACGCCCTGCTCGTGGGCGCGCGCCCGCGCAGCAAGGGCATGGAGCGCGCTGACCTGCTGCAGGCGAACGCACAAATCTTCACCGTGCAGGGTCGGGCGCTGAACGCCGCCGCCAGCCGCAGTGTGAAAGTCGTCGTCGTCGGCAACCCTGCCAACACCAACGCCTACATCGCCATGAAGTCCGCCCCCGATCTGCCGGCGAAGAACTTCACCGCCCTCATGCGCCTGGATCACAACCGCGCGCTTGCCCAGCTTGCCGCCAAGAGCGGCAAACCTGTGAGCGCCATCCGCCGCATGGCCGTGTGGGGCAACCACTCGCCCAGCATGTATGCCGACTGGCGTTTCGCCACCGTGGGCGATGCCAGCGTCAAAGACATGATTGGCGACGAGAAGTGGAACGCCGAAGTCTTCATGCCTACCGTCGGCAAGCGCGGCGCCGCCATCATTGAGGCGCGCGGCCTGTCTTCGGCAGCCAGTGCCGCCAACGCTGCCATTGAGCACATGCGCGACTGGGCGCTGGGCACGGGTGACGAATGGGTCACGATGGGCGTGCCCTCGCAGGGCTGGTACGGCGTGCCCGAAGGCATCGTCTTTGGCTACCCTGTCACCTGCACGAATGGCGAATACACCGTCGTGGACGGCTTGGGCATGGACGCCTTCAGCCGCGAAAAAATGCAGGCCACCCTGGCGGAGCTGCAAGGCGAGCGCGACGCCGTGCAATCGCTGCTCTAAACCACGCGCGCCAGAGGCGCCACGCTGCAACGAGAGCGGCTCTTGGAGCCGCTCTTTTTTTCTTTATGAAGCCATATACCCATCAGTATTATTTCTTATCGCCGGCTTTATAAGCCGGCAACCAAATGATACCCTGACAAATCAACACGCGCCAGTGGAAGAGCGGCGTGTGAGCGCTCAGCGCAGAGGCGTCGGGCGGGCATCAGGGCGCGCCTCATTCGCACAGGCAACGCCAGGCGCGCCCGCCGCCAAAAGTGATGCGTGATATTTGCAAAATCGCGCCTGAACCGCGCACCAAACTGCACTTCACCAACTGCACTTCACCATTTGACTGCTGCAATACCTTATCAATCCAGCAGGCACCAGACGTTATCCACCAAGCACGCGTGCCAGTGCACAGACTCCAGAATCTGTGATATTCAGAGCTTCAAGAGCGCAGATATGTGATTCAGAAGAATGCGATTCAAAGAATCAGCCTCAAAACCTATCGCAAACCTTCGGGCTGCGGCGGCGCGTTCTTGCAATCCGTGTGCAATGCCGCAGGAGCAGGAAATGGAAAGGGCGCGATTCACCGCACCATCATATACCCAATCAATAAATACACGTTTGCCCGCAACTTATGCGGGAAATGGATGGTATACCCTATCCAATCATCCCACCCAGCGGCGTGCATTGCGCCACATGTGCATCCAGGGGCTGGGGCCGCTGCGCTGCGGCGCCCAGCTCATGTGCACGTAGCGGGTGCTGCGTTCGGGGTGCGGCATCATGGCGGTGAAGCGCCCGTCGGTGGTGGTAACGGCGGTCAGTCCGCCGGGGCTGCCGTTGGGGTTGTAGGGGTAGCGTTCGGTGGCGCGGCCACTGCCATCAACGTAGCGCATGGCGACGGGCACCAGGGCGGCGTCGCCACGGGCAGAAAAATCTGCGCGCCCTTCGCCGTGCGAGACGGCAATGGGCAAGCGGCTGCCCGCCATGTCGGCGAAAAACAGGCTGGGAGACTCAAGAATCTCCACCATTGAAAGCCGCGCCTCAAAGCGCCCGCTGCGGTTGGTGGCAAAGCGCGGCCAGTGCTGCGCGCCGCTGCCAATGAGCGGCGCCAACTCGGCAAACATCTGGCAGCCGTTGCACACGCCCAGACCAAAGGTGTCGCTGCGCGCGAAAAAGGCAGCAAAGGCGTCCGAAAGCGCGGCGTTGAAGGTGATGGAGCGCGCCCAGCCAATGCCCGCGCCCAGCGTGTCGCCGTAGCTAAAGCCGCCGCACGCCACCAGTCCTTTGAAGCTGGCCAGCGTTTGCCGCCCGGCCAGCAAGTCGCTCATGTGCACATCGACCGCTTCAAAGCCGGCGGCGTCAAACGCCCACGCCATCTCCATGTGCGAGTTCACGCCCTGCTCGCGCAAGATGGCTACGCGCGGGCGCGTGAGCGCCATTGCCGCGCCGCCCTGTCCGGCGGCGACTTCGGCGGCGACGTTGCGCGCGGCCAT
>ONTY01000013.1 GCA_900320815.1 uncultured Pseudomonadota bacterium | reverse complement strand
CCATCGTCACCGCACGCGACAAGGACGGCCTCGCCATGCTGCGCCACTCCTGCGCGCACCTCATGGCCTACGCCGTCAAAACGCTGTTTCCGGATGCGCAAGTAACGATTGGCCCGGTCATAGAAAACGGCTTTTATTACGATTTCAGCTATTCGCGCCCCTTCACCCCGGACGACCTTGCTGCCATTGAAAAGAAAATGCACGAACTGGCGGCGCTCAACGAACCCGTCGTGCGCCGCACCCTGCCGCGCAATGAGGCCATCGCGTATTTCAAGGAATTGGGTGAGCATTACAAGGCGGAAATCATTTCTTCCATTCCCGAAGAGGAAAACATCAGCCTGTATCGTGAAGGCGCCTTTGAAGACCTGTGCCGCGGCCCGCATATTCCCTCCACCGGGCACCTCAAACATTTCAAACTGATGAAAGTTGCCGGCGCCTACTGGCGCGGCGACCACCGCAATGAAATGCTCCAGCGCATTTATGGCACCGCTTGGGCGACAAAAGAAGAACTCGCCAGCTACCTCACCATGCTGGAAGAAGCCGAGCGGCGCGACCACCGCCGCCTCGGACGCGAACTGGATTTGTTCCATATTGACGAACACTCGCCCGGCACTGTTTTCTGGCATCCCAAAGGCTGGACGCTGTGGCAAGAGCTGGAGCAGTACATGCGCCGCGTCTACCGCGACAATGGCTACCAGGAAGTGCGCGGCCCGCAAATCCTGGACAAAAGCCTGTGGGAAAAAACTGGCCACTGGGACAAATACCGCGAAAACATGTTCACCACCGAGAGCGAAAAGCGCGACTACGCTCTCAAGCCGATGAACTGCCCCGGCCACATCCTCATTTTCAAGCAGGGCGTGAAAAGCTACCGCGACCTGCCACTGCGCTACGGCGAATTTGGCGCCTGCCATCGCAACGAACCCTCGGGCAGCCTGCACGGCGTCATGCGCGTGCGCGCCTTCACACAAGACGACGGGCACATTTTCTGCACCGAAGAGCAGATTTTGCCCGAATGCACCGCCTACACCGCGCTGCTGCAAAAAGTCTACAAGGATTTCGGCTTCACCGACATCATTTACAAGGTGTCCACGCGACCGGAAAAACGCATCGGCGCGGACGAAATCTGGGACAAGGCCGAGCACGCCCTCATGGACAGTCTGCGCGCCTCCGGCTGTGAATATCAGATTTCTCCGGGTGAAGGCGCCTTTTACGGTCCCAAGATTGAATATACACTCAAAGACGCCATCGGGCGCGAATGGCAGTGCGGCACCATCCAGGTGGATTTTTCCCTGCCGCAGCGTTTGGGCGCTGAATATGTCGGCGAAGACGGCGCGCGCCACTACCCCGTCATGCTGCACCGCGCCATCGTCGGCAGCATGGAACGTTTCATCGGCATCCTCATCGAGCAACACGCCGGCGCCATGCCCGTCTGGCTGGCGCCTGTGCAGGCCGTGGTTGCCGGCATCACCAGCGCGCAGGACGACTACGTGCAAAGCGTGGCGCAAACGCTGCAAAACCACGGTATCCGCACCATCTTTGACCTGCGCCCGGAAAAAATTACATATAAAATCCGTGAACATTCTCTGCAAAAACCGCCCTATATCCTGGTGGCGGGCGAGCTGGAAAAGCAGGCTGGCACTGTTTCCGTGCGTGGTCGTGGCAATACTGATCTGGGCGTCATGCCGCTGTCGGCGTGTATCGAACGCATCCGCTCAGACATTGCTGCCAAAACCTGACACTGCATTTTTCCTTTCCATTTACCCGTTTTTTTCAAGAGGCACAAACCATCGCTACCAATTTCCGTGACCGCCGCCGCCAGCGCGAGGAGCGTGCACACCGCCTGAATCGAGAAATCACCGCTCCTGAGGTGCGCCTGAACGGCCCGGACAATGAACCTCTGGGTATCGTCCCCCTGCAAGAAGCTCTGCGCATGGCCGGAGAGCGCGATGTAGACTTGGTGGAAATCGCCGCCCACGCCACGCCCCCTGTCTGCCGCTTGGTAGATTACGGCAAATTCCGCTATCAGGAGCAGAAAAAAGCCGCCGAAGCCAAGGCCAGGCAAACCGTTATTGAAACCAAGGAAGTCAAATTCCGCCCGGGCACTGACGAGGGCGACTTCAATATCAAGGTGCGCAATATCCGGCGCTTTTTGGAAGCAGGCAATAAGGTCAAAGTCACGCTGCGCTTTCGTGGGCGTGAAATCACGCATCAGGAACTTGGCCTGGCACTCATCTACCGCGTGCGTGACGCGCTCGGCGACACCATTACCATCGAGCAGCATCCCAAGCTCGAAGGCCGCCAGATGACGATGATGTTGGCGCCGGCACGAAAAAAATCTGGCGGCAGCGCCACCAAACCTGCCACACCACAATCAGAAAGCGATAACGCACCACCTGTGGCAACATAAAAAGCGAGACATAAAAATCCATGTCACGGCCTTCTTTTTTGGAAGTCGCTGGCATACACAAGTGGCTGCAAGGCTGTGGCAAGCGGCGCGAGGGTTTCGCGCCCGCCTCGCAGGCACAAATGAAAAGGAGCATTGCACATGCCCAAGATGAAAACCAAAAGCGGCGCCAAAAAGCGCTTCCGCGTGCGTCCTGGCGGTACCGTCAAACGTGCCCAGGCGTACAAGCGCCATATCCTCACCAAGAAAAGCACCAAGACCAAGCGCAAACTGCGCGGCATGGTCAACGTGCATGAAACCAGCATGGCACAAATGGCACAAATGCTGCCGTTTGCCGGCCTGTAAACCAGCAATGAAGGAGAGTCAAAAATGCCCCGAGTCAAACGTGGCGTGACCGCACGTGCGCGGCACAAAAAAATCCTCGCGCTGGCCAAAGGCTTCCGCGGACGGCGCAAAAACGTCTACCCCTGGTGCTACTGGTACTGGGTGAACGGGAACGTCGACGAGGAGACGGTGACCGCCGACCTCGAGGCCATGGCGCGCGCCGGCATCGGTCTGGACCGAAAAGTGCTGGCCGATATTGCCGTGCACGACAAAGAGGCGTTTGCTGCCATCGTCGATCAGGCCAAAGCCAAGCTGGCCTGACGCCGCCGCGCAGTGCCGCCGGGGATTGGAGCTGCGCGGCTTCAATCCCCTTTTTTGTTTTCTCTATACCTTATTATTATGACTGCTCCTGCCGTCAATTTAGACACTGACCTAGAAGCGATTGTGCAAAACGCTGCGAGCGCTTTTGCCACCACCACCACCCCTGCTGAACTGGAAAATGCCAAGGCGCAGTTTCTGGGGAAATCGGGCAGCGTCACCGCCCTGATGCGCGGCATGGCGCAGCTTGCGCCCGAGGAAAAGAAAACGCGCGGCGCCGCCATCAACCGCGCCAAGCAGGCCATTGAAGCGGCACTGACTGCACGCCGTCAGGCACTCAAAGACGCTGAACTGGAACGCCAACTTCAAGCCGAGGCGCTGGACGTGACGCTGCCCGGACGCCAGCGCGGCGCAGGTGCGTTGCACCCCATCAGCCTGGTATGGGAGCGTATTGAGCACATTTTTGCCAGCATGGGTTTTGACGTGGCCAACGGACCGGAAATTGAAAGCGACTGGTTCAGCTTTACCGCACTCAATAATCCACCCAACCATCCGGCGCGCTCCATGCAGGACACGTTCTACGTGGACATGCAGGGCGAAGACGGGCAGCCCTACTGCCTGCGCCCGCACACCAGCCCCATGCAAATCCGCTACGCCTCGGCACGCGCGCGCAAATATGCTGCCGAGCTGGCGCGCGGCGAAACCCCAGAGGTGCGCGTGATTGCCCCGGGGCGCACCTACCGCGTAGATAATGACGCCACGCACTCGCCCATGTTTCACCAGGTGGAAGGGCTGTGGCTGGGCGAAAACGTCAGCTTCAAGGATTTGAAGGTGACGTACCTCAATTTCTGCCGCGCTTTTTTTGAAACGGACAAGCTGCAGCTGCGCTTTCGTCCAAGCTATTTTCCCTTCACCGAACCAAGTGCGGAAATTGACATTCAGTTTCAGGAAGGCAAAAACGCAGGCAAATGGCTGGAAGTGTCCGGCTGCGGGCAGGTGCACCCGAATGTCGTCACCAATATGGGGCTGGATCCGGAGCGATATATCGGCTTTGCCTTTGGTTCGGGTATTGACCGCCTCGCCATGCTGCGTTATGGCGTGAGCGACTTGCGCCAATTTTTTGAGGGCGACGTGCGTTTCCTCGAACAATTCTCCTGATAATTCGTCTGATATTGCTATAAAACATTTGCCGCCCGAGTACAACCATGCAACTTCCTGAATCCTGGCTGCGCGACTTCTGCAACCCGCCGCTGTCCACCGAGCAACTGGCCGACGCCCTGACGATGGGTGGTGGGCTGGAAGTGGAAAGCGTGCGCCCCGCCGCCCCGCCTTTCACCGGCATCGTCGTGGCTGAAATCAAGTCCGCCGAACAGCACCCCAACGCCGACCGCCTGCGCGTGTGCCAGGTGGACGCCGGGCAAGGCGGTGCGCCGCTGCAAATCGTCTGCGGCGCCCCCAATGCGCGTGCCGGCATCCGCGTGCCCTGCGCGCTGGTGGGCGCGGAACTGCCGCCGGACGAAAGCGGCAAGCCCTTCAAAATCAAGGTCGGCAAGCTGCGCGGCGTGGAAAGCCACGGCATGTTGTGCTCGGCGCGCGAACTCGGCATTTCCGATGAACACGCCGGTCTGCTGGAACTGCCCGCCGACGCCCCCATCGGGCAAAACGTGCGCGACTGTTTGACGCTGGACGACGCGCTGCTGGACATCAAGCTCACCCCCAACCTCGGGCATGCGCTCAGCGTGCACGGCACGGCGCGCGAACTCGCCGCCCTCACCGGCGCGCCGCTCACGGGCTGGGACGCGCCGCCCGTGCCCGCCAACAGCGACGAACGCCTGCCCGTGACCGTCGAGGCCACCGACCTGTGCGGGCGCTTTTCTGGCCGCGTCATCCGTGGGCTGAACCTGCATGCCGCCACGCCCGAGTGGATGGTGCAGCGCCTTGCGCGCTGCGGGCAGCGCAGCGTCTCTGCACTCGTGGACATTTCCAACTACGTCATGTTCGAGACGGGCCAGCCCTCGCACATCTTTGACCTGGACAAAATCCACGGCGGCCTGCATGTGCGCTGGGCGCGCAAGGGCGAAAAGCTCACGCTGCTCAACGGCGACGAAGTCACGCTGGACGAGAGCGTCGGCATCATCGCCGACGAGCGCGCCGTCGAATCAATGGCCGGCATCATGGGCGGCGAGGCCACTGCCGTGTCTGACAGCACGCAGGCCGTGTATGTGGAAGCCGCCTTCTGGTGGCCAGACGCCATCGCCGGGCGCCCGCGCCGCTTCAACTTTGCCACTGACGCCGGCCACCGCTTCGAGCGCGGCGTAGACCCAGCCAACACCGTGCGCGCCATTGAGCGCATCACGCGCCTCATCCTTGACATCTGCGGCACGCCTGAGACGCGCGTCGGCCCCATCGACGACCAGGCGCCGCGCCTTCCGCAGCCCGCGCCCATCACCCTGCGCGCCGCACGCGCCGCCAAAGTCATCGGCATGCCCATCAGCGCCGCGCAGTGCGAGGACGTGCTGCGGCGCCTTGGCATGGAATACAGCGGCAGCGCCGAAGGTGTGTTCAGCGTGCAGCCGCCCAGCCACCGCTTTGACGTGCGCATCGAGGCCGACCTCATCGAGGAAATCGCCCGCCTCATCGGCTACGACAAACTGCCCGACACCACCCCGCTGGCGCCCATTGCGCCGCGCACCCCGCCTGCCACGCAGCGCAGCCGCTTTGCCGTGCGCCGCAGCATGGCCGCGCTGGGCTATCTGGAAACCATCAACTTCAGCTTTGTGGACGAGGCGTGGGAACGCGACCTTGCCAACAACCAAAACCCCATCCGCCTGCTCAACCCCATCGCCAGCCAGATGGGCGTCATGCGCTCCTCGCTCATGGCCTCGTTGCTGCAAGTGCTGAAATACAACCTTGACCGGCGCGCCGCGCGCGTGCGTGTCTTTGAACTGGGGCGCGCCTTTTGCCGCGACGCCAGCGTGCCCACCGGCGACGCCAGCGTGCGCGGCATCCATCAGCCCGAGCGCCTCGCCGCCCTCGCCTGGGGCAGCGCCAGCGCCCAAGGCTGGGAAGGCCGCCAGCCGCCCGTGGACTTCTACGACATGAAAGGCGACGTGGAAAGCCTGCTCGCGCCCCTCACCCCCGTCTTTGAAGCCGCCACCCACCCCGCCCTGCACCCAGGGCGCAGCGCGCGCATCGTGCTCGGTGGCAAACCCGTCGGCTTCATCGGTGAGCTGCACCCGCGCTGGCGCCAGGTGTGGGAGCTGCCGCACGCCCCCGTGCTCTTTGAACTAGAGCTTGCTGCCGCCCTCGCGCGCCCCCTGCCCCACGCCGCCCCTGTGCCACGGCAACACGCCGTCTGGCGCGACATCGCCGTCATCGTTCCGGAGGCCGTCACGCACGCGCAGGTCATGGCCATCATCCATGCTGCCAAAACGCAGGGATTGCTGCGCGGCGCCACGCTCTTTGACATCTACCGCCCCAAACCCGGCGACGCCGGCATGCAGGCGGGCGAAAAAAGCCTCGCCTGCCGCCTGCAACTGGGCAGCGACCAGCCGCTGGCCGACGATGCCATTGACGCCGCCGTACACGCCGTGCTGCACAGCCTTGCCACCAACCTCGGCGCGCGCCTGCGCAGCTAAGAGCGCCACAAAAAGAAAGGAGTCGCCACCATGCCCGCCGACACACCGCCGCCCGAGGCGCCGTTTACCTTTGACACGCTGGAAACCCCCGCGCTCACCAAAGCCGGCCTCACCGAGTATCTGTTCGAGCACATCGGCTTCAACAAGCGCGAAGCCAAAGACATGGTGGACGCCTTTTTTGACATCCTCAGCGAGCGCCTCATCGCCGGTGACGACATCAAGCTCACCGGCTTTGGCAACTTCCAGCTTCGCACCAAAGCGCCGCGCCCCGGGCGCAACCCGCGCACTGGCGAAGCCATCCCCATTGCCGCGCGCCGCGTCGTCACCTTCCACCCCAGCCCCAAACTCAAAGACTTGCTCCAAGGCAGCAGTGAAAAAGAGAACCCCTCACAACTCACATACCCCTAATATTTATTAGGTATTGCCGGCATAACATGCCGGCAAACAAAGCATACTCTGTCTAAATAACAGACATACACACGCGCCATCACTATGCCAGACGCCCCTGCTGCTGCCCCCGCCAGTCAGACCCTGCCCCCCATCCCTGCCAAACGCTACTTCAGCATCAGCGAAGTTGCCGAGTTGTGCAGCGTCAAGCCCTACGTGCTGCGCTATTGGGAGCAAGAGTTCACTCGCCAGCTTCACCCCAGCAAACGCAGCGGCAACCGGCGCTTTTACCAGCACCACGAAGTGCTCATGGTGCGCCGCATCCGCGAGTTGCTCTACGAGCAGGGGCTGAGCATCAGCGACGCCCGCGCCAAGCTGCAAGAAGGCCAGCGCCGCCGCCCCCCGCGCCGCGCCAGTGCCGATACCGCTGACGCCGCTCTCCCTCCCTGGGCCGCGCAACTGCTCGGCGAGCTGCGCGACATCCGTGCCCTGCTCACCACCAACAGCGGCGCATGAACCACATGAACCATGAACTGCCGCTGCCATGCTTGCGCTATAATCTGCTCCTTTCGGCGTGTAGCGCAGCCTGGTAGCGCACTTGCATGGGGTGCAAGGGGTCGCGAGTTCGAATCCCGCCACGCCGACCAGTTTTTGATATACCGCCGCATACTGTTGTATCCGGCGGTCTTTTTTTGCCATCGGTAAAGCGGTGGATACCGTGTCTTTGTGCCTTTCCGTATCCACTCGCTGACGGGCTGGGGTGTGCCCCGCGGGCGGGACGCCCTCGCTCCTCGCAATTTTGAAGCGGCTCCCTGAGCAAAGCGCACTGCTGCAGGCACAGGCAGCAGACAATCGCCCAATGACTGATGCCACTGCCTCCCTACCCTCTCCTGTCCCGTCTATTCCCCCCGCTGTGCGCGCCACGCGCGCGGCGGCGCTGGCGTGTCTGCTGGCGCTTGCGGCGCTCATCGTGGCGTGGGAGCTGTGGCTGGCGCCGCTGCGCCCGGGCGGCTCGTGGCTGGCGCTGAAAGCGCTGCCACTGGCTGCGCCGCTGCCCGGGCTGCTGCGCTGGCGGCTCTACACCTTCCGCTGGGTGTGCCTGTTTGTGTGGCTGTATGTGGCCGAGGGCGCAGTGCGTGCCTGGGGCGATACGCCGCCCAGCAACGCGCTGGCGCTCATCCAAGTGCTGCTGTGCGCGGTGCTGTTTGCCGCGTGCGCAGCGCATGTGCGGCTGCGGCTGCGGGCGGCGCGCGGCAGTTGAGAGCGCGAGGCGGCGCGGCTTTTTTTGTTTTTCTGTATATGGATGTTTTGAAAAATGCCTGAACAATTTGAACAACTTTTTGCCACGCTGCGCGAGGCCATCGGCGCAGAACACGTGCTCACCGACGGCGACCTCGGCGCCTGGGAGCAGGACTGGCGCCAGCGCGAACGCGGGCGCGCACTCGCCGTGCTGCGCCCGGGCAGCACGGCGCAGGTGGCCGCGTGCGTGCGCGCGTGCGCGGCGGCAGGCGTTGCCATCGTCACGCAGGGCGGCAACACCGGGCTGGTGGTCGGCTCCACGCCCGACGCCTCGGGGCGGCAGGTGGTGCTCTCCACGGCGCGGCTGGCCGCCGTGCGCGCCATCGACACGGACAACATGACGATGACGCTGGAAGCGGGCTGCGTGCTGCAAAACGTGCAGCAGGCCGCCGAGAAAGCAGGCGCGCTCTTTCCGCTCAGCATGGCGGCAGAGGGCAGTTGCACCATCGGCGGCTGTCTGGCGGCAAACGCCGGCGGCACGCAGGTGTTGCGCTATGGAAATGCGCGGGAACTGTGCCTGGGGCTGGAAGTGGTGACACCGCAGGGCGACATCTGGGACGGTCTGAGCGGCCTGCGCAAGGACAACACGGGCTACAGCCTGCGCGACCTGTTCATCGGCAGCGAAGGCACGCTGGGCGTGATTACCGCCGCCTGCGTGAAGCTGCACCCGCAGCCCGCCGCGCAGCTCACGGCGTGGGCGGCGGTGCCGTCGGCGCAGGCAGCGGTGCAGTTGCTCGCACTCGCGCGCCGGCGGCTGGCGGCCTCGCTCACTGGCTTTGAAGTCATGGGGCAGGCGGCGCTGGGGCTGGTGGCCAGGCACTTTCCGCAGCAGCGCGTGCCGCTCTGGGACGAAACACCCTGGTGCGTGCTGCTGGAAAACTCCGACGCCGAGGGCGAAGAGCACGCCCGCGCGCAGCTTGAAAGCGCGCTGGAAGAGGCGCTGGAGGCGGGCATCGTGACGGACGCCATCGTCGCCGAAAGCCTGGCGCAGGCCGCCGCGCTCTGGCACGTGCGCGAGAGCATCCCGCTGGCGCAAGCCGAGGAAGGCGCCAACCTCAAGCACGACGTGAGCGTGCCCATTTCACGCATTCCCGAATTTGTGGAAAAAGCCGACGCCGCGCTGCGCGCCGCCTTCCCCACGCTGCGGCTTGTGAACTTCGGGCACTGGGGCGACGGCAACCTGCACTACAACGCGCAGGCGCCCGAAGGCGAGGCAAACGCCGCCGCCTTCATCGCCACGCACGAAGAGCGCATCGCCAGCATCATCTATGACGAAGTGGCGCGCTGCGGCGGCTCGATTAGCGCCGAGCACGGCGTGGGCAGCCTGAAAGCGGGCATCCTGCCGCGCTACAAGTCGCCCGTGGCGCTGCAGCTCATGCGCGCCATCAAGCGCGCGCTGGATCCGCAGGGCATCATGAACCCGGGGCGCGTGCTGGCGACGCACGAAGCGTGAAAGGAAAAGACTCTGCGCTAAAACAGAGCCAAGAAAAAAGCCGGTTGGGAAGACAGGCTTGCTTTGGTATACCTTGATTGCCCGCGTCTTATGCGGGTAATAGAGCACAAACATCATGGGTATTTTTTATATTTATGGGTATCCATTACTTACCGGCATATTATGCTGGCAACCACAATTTAACTTATTGAGTATCTTTATGCTGCCTAACGCCGCCGGTACATGCTGCTGGCGCGACGTTGCAGCCCCGCATCGGTGAGCAGTGCAAGGGCACGGCGCGCGTGCGCATGCGTGATGGCCAGCCCCAGCGCGTCCGCTGCGTCTGGCCCGGGCGCGGCAGGCAGCGCCAGCAGGCGCTGCACCATCGCCTGCACTTCGCGCTTGGCAGCTTTGCCGTGGCCGGCAATGGCTTTTTTCATTTGCAGCGCGGTGTATTCGGCCACGTGCAAACTGCTGGCAGCCAGCGCCACAAGGCACGCGCCCCTCGCTTGCCCAAGCAGCAGGGTGGACTGGGCGTTGACGTTGGAGAAGACGATTTCTATGGCCGCTTCCTGCGGCGCGTAGCGCGCGTGCAGCTCGCAGATGCCGTCAAAGATGAGTTTCAGCCGCTCGGGCAAATTGCCCTGCGCGGCGCTGGCGGTGCGGATGGTGCCGCTGGCCACATACACGGGCTGCGCGCCGTGCAGCTCAATGACGCCAAAGCCGGTGGTGCGCAAACCGGGGTCAATGCCAAGGATGCGCGTGGGAGCAGCGGCAGCAGCGGACATGGCAGCGGCGGCGTCAGGGCAGTGGCGTCGCGCTCATGCGCGCGGCAATGCGCCGCGCCTTGGTGCGTAGCGCGCCAGTGTTGATGTGCGCGCCGTAGCGGCGCGGCGCGGGCAGCAGCACGGCAAGCTGCGCGGCTTGCGGCGCGCTCAACTCAGCGGCGCTGCAGCCAAAGTAGTGGCGCGCAGCGGCTTCGGCGCCCCAGATGCCTTCGCCCCACTCCACGGTGTTCAGATACAGCGTGAGGATGCGGCGCTTGTCCAGCAGGGCTTCCAGCGCCAGCGCCAGCACGAGTTCCTGCGCTTTGCGCGCAAGGGTGCGCTCGCCAGAAAGAAAGAGGTTTTTCGCCAGCTGCTGCGTGATGGTGGAGCCGCCGTGCGGACGCGCGCTGCTGCGGCGCGCGTTGCGCAAGCGGGCGCGGCGGATGGCATCCCAGTCCACGCCGCTGTGGTGGATGAAGCCGTCATCTTCGGCAGCAAGCACGGCACGCATCAAGTGCGGGGAGATGCCGCCCTCATCCACCCACTGCTGCTGCCAGCGCGCCGCCCAGTTGCCCTGCCCGCTGTGCGCCTGCCGCCACATTTCGCTGCGCTGCATGGCGCTGGTGTGTGGGGCAAAGCGCGCCATGAGGGCAATGCGGGCAGCAAAGCCCGCCTGCAGCCCCAGCGCGGCCATGAAGATGAGTGCCGCCAGCCGCCAAATGGTGCGCCGCATCAGCTCTCAGGGAGCGGGAGCGGGAGCAGCGGCGCCTTCGGCACTTTCGCCGTGGCTGCTCCCCAGCAGCTGCTCGCGCATTTCCGTGACCTCGTCGGCCTGCAGCGTGGTCTCCAGCGTGCCTTGGCGGGTGAATTTAAAAAGCGCCGTCACATCAAACTGGTCGGTGTCTTTGCGCATGGCGGGCGTGAAGGGGCCAAACGGGCCGGCGGAGGCAACGATGGTCTCGGCCATGCGGTCAAGCTGGCGGTCGCCAGAGCTGCGCTCCACGCGCGCTTCCAGCACGCTGCCATCGTGGTTGACAAGCAGCGCCATGACGAGTTCGCCATAGAGCTTGCGCCCGCCCACTTCGGGAAAGCGTTCAGTGCCGCGCGCCTCAATGGCGCGGCGCATGGCGTCGTAGTACTCGGCGTACGTGGTGCCCAGCGTAGCTGGGCTGAGGTAACGCTTGCGCGGGCGCGAGTTTTCTTCCTCAATGCGCTTTTCAATAAGCCCCAGCGTGTTGAGCATGGCCTGCAGGCGCTCTTGCTGCGCCAGCGCCTCGGGATCGCCCTCGGCCAGGCGCTCTGGGTCAGGTATGGGCAGCGCGGCCACCTGGCGGCGCACAGCGGCCAGGATTTCTTCCTGCTGCTCAATGAGCGCGTCCAGGCTGCGCTGGTGTTCTTCAATGAGTGAGTCGCCCTCGCTCTCTTGCCCAGTGGCGGGCAGCGGCGTGGCGGCCATGCGCCCTTCTTCGGGCGCTTCGCCACCGCCGGCGAGCGTGGCTTGCGCGATGGCTTGCGGCTTCTCAGGTGGTTTTTCATCCGAGAAGGCGTTCACCAGCACGATTTCCAGCGAGCTGCTGCGAAACAGGTGCTGCAGACCCTCAGGATCCACAAAACGCACCGTCAGCAGCGCCGCATGCAGCAAAACAGAAAAGCCCAACGCCCATTGCAGCGTGGACACGGAACGGGGAAAGCGCAGCACTTGTTGCATCACAGCACCGGATTATCTGTGCCCGCCGCGCCTTCTGGCGGCGGCGGCTCATCCACATCCACGGCAATCGTCAGCGGGCCGGCGGCCTCTTGCACCTCATCTTCTGGGGCAGCCGGTGCTGCGTCGCCACCACGCAGCACGCCAAGCACGGTGGCACGCACGTCCAGCGCAATCTCGTCGGGCGCACCCAGCCGCACGCGCACCTGCGCGCCTGCCGCCGCGCTGGCTGCGCCCAGCGCCGTGAATACCAGCGGCAAACCTTGCGCGCGCGCCAGCCACACGCCTTGTGCCTGCTCGCGCAGCAGCGTGGCATCCAACTCGGTGCAGCCCTCCTGCTGCAGCCAGCGCAGCGTCCAGAAGCGTTCCATCGCCGCCTGATGCGCGCCGTAGGCGGTATACGCCGCGTCAAAGGCGCTCACCGTCGCCAGCAGCGCCGTATCTTTGGGCGCGAAAGGCGGCGCCTCGCCGCGCACACAGGCGATGAGCTGCCACTGGTTGAGCAAATCCACATAGCGGCGCAGCGGCGAGGTGACCCAAGCATAGCACGGTACACCCATACCCGCATGAGGTAACGCACGCACCCCCATGCGCACCTTCACCCCGGGCGCCAGACTGGCCTGGCTGCGGTAGATGGCGGCGGTTCCCTTTTCGTGCAGCCACTGCCCCCAGGTGGTATTCGCCAGAATCATCAGCTCGGAGACGATGGTGTCCAGCACCGCACCCCTTGTGCGCTGTGTAATGCGCACGCGCTCCTCCCCCGTGGGCGGCGCGCCGTCCGGTTTTTCAAGGCGAAAGGAATAGTCAGCGCGGAACTGCTCCGCCCTGCCACGCACTTTTTCGCGCCCGGTCTTCAGGTGCTGCGCCAACCAATTAATCGAGCGGACATCCAAATGGTTAGTCGGCTCATCGAGCATGATCACGTCGTAATCGCCTACGAGAAGGCGCGCCAAATCGACGCGGCGACGCTGGCAAGGCGCGTCACCCTTCGCCGCCTGGATGTGACTGTGGGGTACGAACTGTTCTCCGCCGTCGAACGCTGGGCGCGGCAAAAAAATCTCCGCACAGGCGAAGCCGCCTATGCGGAAAACGTCACGGCGTTCTACAATACGCTCCGCCTGCCCCAGGGCATCGACATCAGCGGCCAGCCCGTCCGCTTTTACAACTCCGTGGCGCTGATCGGCGACGCGGGCTATGAGCTGTTCGGCTTCCTCCCCACCTACGCCCAGAACACTGCGGAGAAGATCGCCGCCGGCGCCGCCGCCGTGGAGGGCAAGGCGCGGGTATTCGGCATCATCGTCCCCAACCGTTTGGGCGCCGTGCTCAGCTATGAAGACGCCGACCGCATCTGCCGCTCGGAGAAGAACGAGACCGCTACCGTGCCCCTCGAGGGATGGGAGCAACACTACGGAGACCGCCATCCCGACGGCTCACTGCTCAGACCCTACATCGTTTTCTTCGGCGAAGGAGT